>CAZMFY010000045.1:0-12966 GCA_964565635.1 uncultured Oscillospiraceae bacterium | reverse complement strand
TTCGGTATCACTGGTTTTCAAGACCAGCGCCTTCAACCGCTCGGCCATCGCTCCAAACTCAACCAGCGGAAGGTATGATACCATGTCTTTCCCGTTCCGTCAAGCCTTATTTTTCTCAAGTCTATGAGGGCCGCAAACCGAAAAACCGAAAAGCAGACCGGTGTCAGGCATCGGGCTGCCCCCGATTTGCTTTCCGGCCAGCCCGGAGAGGGCGTCCTTCCTTACCGTCCCGCAGCCCGCAGCAGCGCGGCCTTCGCCTCCTCCGCGTTTTCCGGATGGGTGTTCTCCAGGGTCATGGTCATATCCCGCTTCTCCGCGAAGGCCATCAGCTCCCGGTAATCCATGCTTCCGGTGCCGCAGGCCACGGAGACCATCTTCTCTCCCTCGATCCGGTAATCCTTCATGTGCATCAGGGCCACCCGGTCTCCCAGCCGGGACATGGCCTCCCGGATCACCTGATCCCGGCGGTCCAGGTTCCCCAGGCCCAGCAGGTTCACCGCGTCCAGGATGATCCGCACATGGTCGCTCTTCAGGGCCTCCAGGGCCCGCTCCGCCCGCTCGGGGGTGGAGATGATATGGCCGTATACCGGCTCGATGACGAAGGTCATGTCCTCCTCCTCCGCCCGCCGCACGATCGGCCGCACCTGATCCAGGAAGAAGCGGAAGGCCTCCTCGCTGCGGGGAGCGTCCTTCGCCAGGGGGCTCGCCGGATGGGCCGGAGTCTCCGTGCCCACCATCCAGGCGCCGATCTTCTTTCCGAAGGCCAGATGGGCATAATAGATCTCCCGGGTCTTCTCCCGCTCCTCCGGGTCGGGATGGGTCAGATTCAGATAGCATCCCAGCAGCACGCAGTCCATCCCCGTCCGCCGGAAGGCGCCCCGGATTTCCTCCTCAAAGGCCGGGTCCGCAAGCCTCGTGGGCGAATCCGCCATGGAGAACCCCGGCAGCACCTTGCTCAGGGCCAGGTGCGCGCAGTCAAAGCCCTGCTTTCCCGCGAAGGCCAGCCTCTCCTCCAGGGTTCCCTGAATCGTGTCATGCAGCCGCAGTCCGAATCTCATGGTTCCTTGCTCCTTTCCGAATCAAAAAAGGCTCCCCGCCCCGAAGGGAAGGAGCCGTATTCATCAAACCAGGCGGAATCCCGCTTCCTGCTGCTCCCGCTCGTAGCGTTTCAGCAGGCCGTGGATCCTGTCATAGGGGTTCAGCAGCCTGGACAGGCTCCGGTCATGGTTAATGGTGGCGATGATGAAGGAAATATACTTGCTCATGTCCGCCTCAATGAACCACTCCCGGGCCTTCAGCTCCGGCCGGTGATAGGTCAGATTGGTGGAAATGACCCGGTCGATGATGCCTTCCTTATACGCCTGGTCGTATTCCTCTAGGCCGTTGGTAAAGAGGGCGAAGGTGCCGGCGGCAAAAATCCGGTTCGCCTTTCTCTTTTTCAGTTCCCGGGCCAGATCGATGATGCTCTCTCCGCTGGAGATGATATCGTCCGCCACAAAGACGTCCTTCCCCTCCACGGAATTGCCCATGTATTCATGGGCCACGATGGGGTTCCGGCCGTTGACGATGCGGGTATAATCCCGGCGCTTGTAGAACATGCCCATGTCCAGTCCCAGCACGGAGGCGTAGAAGATGTTCCGGTCGATGGCGCCCTCGTCCGGGGAAACGATCATCATGTGGTCCTTGTCGATCCGCAGGGACTTTTCCTTCTTCAGCAGGGCTTTGAAAATCTGGTAGCTGGGCATGATGTTCTCAAAGCCGCCGGCGGGAATCGCGTTCTGCACCCGGGGATCATGGGCGTCGAAGGTGATGATGCTGGAAACGCCCATTTTCTCCAGATCCTGCAGCATCATGGCGCAGTCCAGGCTTTCCCGGCTGGCGCGGCGATGCTGCCGGCCTTCGTAAAGCATGGGCATAATCACCGTGATGCGCTTGGCTTTTCCGTTCGTGGCGGCGATGATGCGCCGCAGGTTGGCAAAATGCTCGTCCGGGCCTGTGGGCACGTCCACGCCGTAGAGCTTATAGGTTACATGATAGGCGCCGGGGTCCATCAAAATATAAAGGTCATAACCGCGGATGCTCTCCTTGATCATGCCCTTCCCCTCGCCGTTGCTGAAGCGGGGGCAGGTGACCTTGATCAGGAAGTCTTCCCTCTCCATGCCGGGGGTCGTCCGGAAATCCTCTTCGGATTCCTCCGCGTGATCCCGCCACTTCTTCAGCCAGTTATTCACTTTTTCGCCCATTTCTTCCGTGCCGGGCATAGCAATTAATCCCAGCGGGCCGAAAGGATAGGTCAGAAAGGATTCAGAATTCCAGGTACTCACGAAATCCGTCATGCACGTCCTCCCTTAGGTCCTCGCTTCAGGATGTGACAAGGGCATTATATCCGAAAAAGCACCGCTTGTGAAGAGGTAAATCATGAGGTTTTTACGCCAGATTAACCATTTCTCCTGCCTGCTTTGGGCGACTGCCGTGCCGATTCCGGAAAGATGCGGCCCCGCATGCCCGATTGTTGCGCCAGATAAACCATTTTCCCCATCCCGCCGGGCCGGCCGCCGCCCCACCACAGAATCATTCCGGCCCCGCCGGCAAAAGCCCGGCGCGGTTTTAACCTATCAGGCCTTCATCCTGCACAAGGCTCATGCCGGACAGCTTTTCCGCGTCCTTTTTGAACCGCCGGAGAAGCAGGATCTGGACGATGAACATCACGATGGTGCTGCCGACCCCGACGATGATCCCGGTCAGGATCGCGTCGTCGTTTTCGGCGGACAGCAGCCCGTTCAGCCCCGTGCAGGCATCATAGACCGTGTGCAGGGCCACCGGAATCAGGAACGCCAGCAGCCGGCTGACGAAGGGGGAACCCTCGCCGGTCTTTTTCTGATATTTGGCTTTCCCGAGGTAGTACGCCATGATCAGGCTGAACAGCATGTGAAGACCGATGGTGAGGAGCCGGAAGAGGAAGTTCAGCAGATTGGCGTCCCCGTAGAGATACTCCTCGAAAACCGTAAAGCCGGCCCCGACCGCCGCGCCGATCAGCGCGTACTCATAGACGTTCCTGATCCGCTTGCGGAAGATGAGGAGCGACACGAGGATCATCAGGAACTTGCTCAGCTCCTCCGGGAACCCGGCCGTGGCGAAGGCGGCCACCAGGGACCGCACCCACATCGGATATGCGTCCTTGACGTATCCCGCCTGCGTCAGGAGCACGGCCACCCCCAGCACAATCGGAAGGGACAGGGGAAGGGATACGATGCCCAGCCCCACGGGAACCAGCGCCTGAGCCGTTCCGATCTTATCAGGCACCTCCCGGTCAATCATCCTTTTATAGAGAATTCCCAGTACCGCGATCGATACGATCATCGCAATAATCGCCATAGCTGCCTCCTGCCTTACGCTGCCGGGATCCGCCGGCCCGGAAGTCTCTTATGCTCCCGCCGCCGGAGGGTCTCCGCCGCCGTCCGCTTCCCCGTTCCGCCGAATTCCGCCGGTCCGGAAATCAGGGATGAATCCAGCCCACCGCGCCTCGAATGCTGACGAGGTACCAGCTGCCCTCCTGCTTCAGGATGGGAAGCCGCTCTCCCTTGTCCAGCAGGGCCACCTTCAGCGCGTCCGTATCGTCCCAGGCGTAGACCGCCGTCTGCTTTTCGGTCACATACCAGGCCGGGTTGATCATCAGATAATCCTTGTTGAGCCATCCGCTGGGGGAATCCTCGCCGTCGCCCAGCGTGCAGTAGACAAATCCCTTCTCTTCCCTCGCCCCGGCTTCCGAATCCGCGCCGACCACGATGGGCAGATCGCCGTAAGACAGGGTCGCCACCGCTTTGGAGGAAGCGCTGGCCTTCTCCCGCAGGGTCATGCTTTCGCACAGCACCACCGCCTGATAGCCGATCTGCTGCCCCGGTTCGCTGGGCGGGATGATCCGGGCAAAAGCCGTTCCCGCGCATCCGAGTGTAAGCACCAGCGCCGTCAGCGCCGCAATCCAACCATTTTTCTTCATGTTCGTTTCTCCTTCCGTTAATTCAGGAAACAGGCGGTTCTTCCGCCGTTCCGGTCCCCCGCTCATGATGGATTTCTCCGGTTTCCCGCGGCCCGGCGCATCCTTCGGCGGAACCCGCGTTCCCCCGCTTCCGATCCTCCGGCTCCCCGGCCCCCGAAGCGGCCCCCGGCCTTATTTATCCTTTCCGAACAGCAGCCCGGAGATCCCCTTGATGGCGTCCATGGTCGTCTGGCTCCCCGTGCCGAACCCCTGTCTGAAGAGATAATCCATGGCATCGTAGAAGGACCCTAAAGCCTCGTTCCTAAAGGCCTCCTTCATCGCCGCCTCGGTTTTATACTCGCTGTCGTTTTTATCCGAGAATTCCTCAAACCAGTCGGAAAGATATTCCCGCCATCCGGCGCCCAGCAGGCTTGCGCTGTATTTGTGCTCGAATTCCCGGATCATCGTGCACACGTCCTGGGGGATATCCATGTAATAATATTTGACCAGGCTTCTCGTTTCCTCGTGGTAGCTTCTCATCTCCCCGACGGCTTCATCGGTCAGCGCGTCCACGTCCGCAAAATATTTTTCGAACAGGCGCATATATCTGGTATAGATTCCCCGAAGGATCGTGGTGACCTCTTCCTTTTTCAGGGTCTCCTTGTGCAGGATCTCCTCAATTCTTTCCTCATTCAACTCAACCATGGCTCTTCTCCTTCGGCCCTTTGCGTCCGTCGTTTCTCCGCAGCCCGGGGTTCCGAATCAAAACCCCGGACCGATATTTTACCATGTTCCCGCCCCTCCCGCAATCAAAAAAGAAGTACTTTTCTCCCCGGGGCCGAATCCTTTTTCTCCGGGGAACCCATTCGGGAAAAAATCTTTTCCCCTGTGAATATACGGCCGTTTTTCCTGCCTGTCAGATTCAGGCCCGGGAGAAATCCTTCTGCGCGCCTCCGGATTGGCTTTCAAATCTCATGCCGGCATGCTATAATCACGGAACAGGAAAAGCAGGCCGGAATGCAGTCCGGAGACAGGCTCACAGGGCTCTGTAAAGCCCGGCCGCTGCGGCGTCAGGGCCGGCAGGGCGCAGCAAAGCCCGGCAGCCGGTCCGGCAGGGCTCTGCAGGGTTCGGCCGCTGCTTCGGCGGGATTCGGCAGGGCTCTTTGAAAAAACCGAAGGGAGGCGGCGGAAACGGATCAGATCATTATTCATGTGGATATGGATGCTTTTTTCGCTTCCGTCGAAATCCGGGATAATCCCTCCCTCCGGGGCAAGCCGCTGATCATCGGCTCCCTTCCCCAGGAGCGGGGCGTCGTGTCCACCTGCAGCTATGAGGCCCGGAAATACGGCGTGCATTCGGCGATGAATATTAAAGAAGCCTACCGGCTCTGTCCCCATGGGATCTATATGCACGGGAACTATGAAAAATACCGGGCGGTTTCCAACCAGCTGCATGAAATCTGGAACGCCTTCGCCGGCGCCTCCGAGTACGTAGCGCTGGATGAGGCCTATCTTGACGTAACCGAAACCGCGGGCTCCTGGGAGCGGGCCTGCGAATTCGCCCGGCTCATCAGGCAGCGGACCCGGGAAGAGCAGGGGCTCACCTGTTCCGTAGGCGTGGCCTATTCCAAAACCGCCGCGAAAACGGCCAGCGAGGAAAAAAAGCCCGACGGCTATTTTGAAATTCCCACCCCTCAGGATTATGTGAATCTGATCATCGACCGCGACGTCCGGGTGCTGTATACCGTCGGCGCGAAAACGGCGGAAAAACTGCATAAGATGGGCATCCACACCGTGCGCGATATTCTCTCCCGCCGGGAGGATGTCCTCCGGGCCTTCGGAAAGCAGGGCCAGTGGATCACGCGCCTCGCCTCCGGCCAGGACGATCGGAAGGTCAGCCCCTATAAGCCGGAGGACGCGAAATCCATCAGCCGGGAAATCACCTTTCAGGAGGACGTAGACGACTTCGGCTTCCTGAGGGACGTGCTGCTCCTGCTGTCCATCAGCGTGGAGCGCAGGGCGGAACGGGTCGGGCTGTACGGAGAAGGGGTGACGCTCAAGGTGACTTATTCGGATATGAAAAGCATCACCCGCTCCCGTCTGATTCCCTCCACCCGCTCCGCCGCCACGATCCATCAGGAGGCGGTGCGGCTTCTCGGCCAGGTTTCCCGGAAGCCCGTGCGGCTTGTGGGCGCCGGCATCTATCATCTGACGGGAGAATACGGCCGCCAGATTCAGCTGGAGGATCTGCTGCCCGAGGTGCGGGCGCAGCGGCAGGCCGATCTCACGGCAGCCCTGGAGGATCTCGGGCGGCGCTACGGCCTTGATTTTATCAGCAAGCTGGACAAGGTTTTTCACGGGGAAACCCTTTACAGAACCATCGAATACATGCGGAAGCACCGCCGATGATGCTTCCGGGGCATATAAAAAAGGAGCCGTCCGCCGGATGGCTCCTTGATCTTTCTTCCGGATGATTCCGAATCAGCCTTTTTCGGATTTCCCGCCCCGGGCGGGCTACCCGGCGTCATTCCTCCACGAGGGTCAGATGCAGCTGCATGGCCCGGTAGTCCCCCCAGGGGAAGGGGAAGGTATAGCCGCCCCGCATCAGGGCCGCGCCGGTAGTCCGGCCGGCGGGCTGCAGCCCGCCACCGAAGGAATCGGTCACCTCCAGGGCGTATACGCCCTCTGGCTTCAGCCCCTGCAGGCGGAACCAGGGGAAGGCCGGGTTGGCCCGCAGATGGGTCAGCACCAGGGACGCCAGCGCTTCCTTCCGGTCCGGAGAAACGAACATCCAGGCGGAGCAGGCCCCCATATCCTCCAGCTCGTTCAGCCGGTAATAGTCCCCGTGGGCGATCAGGTTCGCGTATTTCCGATAGTCCGCGATCTGCGCGCGGATTTCCTCCTTCTCCCCCTCCGAAAGGACATTCACGTTCAGCTCATAGCCGAAGGTGCCGGACTGAGCCACCACGTTCCGGGTGAACAGGGGCGTGGCGCGGCCGGTCTGGTGATTGGGAGAGGCGGACACATGGGCTCCCATGGCGCTGACGGGATAGCCGTAGGAGGTGCCCCGCTGAATATCCAGCCGCTCGATGGGATCCGTGTCGTCCGAGCACCAGATCTGAGGGCAGTAGAAGAGCATGCCCGCGTCAAAGCGGCCGCCGCCGCCGGAGCATCCCTCGATCATCAGGGAGGGATAGCGGTCCAGCAGCCGGTCCAGCAGCTGATAGGTGCCCAGCATGAAGCGGTGGGCCACCTCCCCCTGCCGGTCCGCGGGGAGGGCATGGGAGAAGCAGTTGGCGATGGAGCGGTTAAAATCCCACTTGACGTATTCGATGCGGGCATGGTCCAGCACGCCGCACATGGCGTCAAACAGGAAATCCACCACCTCCTGACGGGACATGTCCAGCACCAGCTGATGGCGGCTCAGGGTGGGCTTCCGGTCCGGATCGGTCAGCGCCCAGTCGGGATGCGTGCGGAAGAGATCCGAGTCCTCGCTGATCATCTCCGGCTCAAACCAGAGGCCGAATTTCAGCCCCAGGTCATGAATCCGGTCGGACAGCTCCTTCATGGAGCAGCCCAGCTTCTTTTCGTTGACGACCCAGTCCCCCAGTCCGGAGAGATCGTCGTCCCGCTTGCCGAACCAGCCGTCGTCAAGCACCAGCATCTCCATGCCCAGATCCCGGGCCTCCCGGGCGAAGGCAATAATCTTTTCCGCGTCGAAATGGAAATAGGCGGCTTCCCAGCTGTTCAGCAGCACGGGCCGGCGTCCCTCCCGGTACCGGGGCGCGATTACATTCCCACGGATCGCCCGGTGCAGGGTGCGGGAGAGGCCGTTGAGCCCCTCGCTGCTGAAGGCCAGCATGGCCTCGGGGGTATGGAAGGCCTCCCCCGGAGCCAGCGTCCAGGAGAAACCCGCCGGCTGCAGCCCGGAAACGACCCGGACGGAGCCCGTCTGATCGGTTTCCAGCTCCTCCAGATGGCCGCCGGAATACATGAGCATGAAGCCCCAGCAGTCCCCCGTGTTCTCCGTGGCCTTCCGGTCGCAGAGAATGACGAAGGGATTATGGTGATGGCTGGACATGCCCCGGGTGGAGCCCACGGAAAAGACGCTCCGGGGCAGAGGCAGCCGTTCCGCGGCCCGCTCCATGCAGTGGCGGCCGTAAAAATGCATCACGTCATACCGCCCGCAGGGGAAATCCAGGCTGAAGGAGGCCGCCTTCTCCAGGGTCAGGTCCGCCGTGCCGCTGTTCAGCAGGCGGACGGAGCGGGAAATGATGTCCTTCGAGGGAAACACATGATACATCAGTTCGGCGTCAAGCCCGATCGCCTCGTCCCGAAGGGTCACGGTCAGGGTTTCCGTATCCTCATCCGCCCGGACAAAGGGCAGGCCCGGCAGCGCCTCGCGTCCGGAGACGATCGTATGCCCCGCGTAGCGGAGATCCGCGCTGCGGCTGCCGGAGGCGCTGATCACCCGCAGGGCCGGCACCCGGTAGTCTCCAACGCCGGAGCAGGCATATTCCTGAGGCAGCGTGTCCAGGGAGAAGCCCCGGTTACCGCTCATTTCATAGGGCGTTCCGGAAAAGCCCCGGTCCGCCGTGCGGATCAGATAGCTCATGTCCGCGTCCGTCTTCTCCCCGTAATACAGATGCAGCAGCACGCCGCCCTCGGCGATCTTCATCTGATAGAGATGGTGGGATGTGGTCAGGGAAAAGATCCGGGATTCCTCGCTGAAGATGATGCTCATGGTTCCTGCTCTCTCCTGTAAGCGCTGATGATGGGCCGGCCCCGTGATTGAGGCCGATACCGGGGCCGCCCTTGACCTTTCGGGCCGGTTCATGCGGAATTATAGCACCTTCCCGGCCTTCCGTACAGCCGCATTTACCCGCGCCTTCCGCCGAAGGCCGGGAAGCGCTCCGGAATCACATCAAGACCGGAAAGACAGCCTGCACCATGATCATATAGATCAGGGTTCCGCCGAGGATGCTCAGCAGCGCGCTGCGCTTCCAGACCTGCAGGCCCACCACCGCCAGGCCGGCGATGATTTCCGGGGCTCCGAAGGGCGCTTTCGTCAGCGTCATATCCTTCAGGCAGTAAACCACCAGCATTCCGATGATGGCGGCGGGGAGCACCTCTCCCAGATAAACCACATAGGGCGGCGTTTTCTTCCGGAACAAAAGAAACGGCAGGAAGCGCAGCAGCATGGTCACCGCAGCCATCACGGCCACCAGCAGCGCGGCATGCGTATTCATTCGGTTTTCCTCCCGATTCTGCCCCGCAGGAGCGTGAGAATGAAGGTGATCAGCAGCATGGCGGGAATCAGGAAGCCCTCCCGCCCGAACAAAAGCAGGCACAGCAGGGTGGAAAGAAGCCCCGTCACCGCCGGCAGATGCTCCTTCGTCCGGATCCACTGCTCCGTGAAGGAGGCGATAAACAGCGCCGTCATGGAAAACTCGATTCCGGCGGTGGAGAAGGGAATCACCGCCCCCAGCAGGCTGCCCAGCACGCATCCGGTGATCCAGTACAGGTGATTGAACAGGGATACCAGGAAGCGGTACAGATCCGCCTGTTCCGGATCCGGGGTCAGCCCGTCGCAGAGCAGAGAATAGGTCTCGTCCGTCAGGGCGAAAATCAGATAGGGCTTGTAGGGGCCCGCATGCCTGTAACGGTCGATCATGGAGATGCTGTAGAACAGGTGGCGGGCGTTGACCATCACGGTGGTCAGCGCCGTCGCCAGCAGGCCGGCTCCGCCGGTCAGCAGGCCGACGCCCACATACTGCATGGAGCCGGCATAGATGAATACGGCCATGGCCGCCGCCCAGACCACCCCGTATCCGGCGTTCCGCAGCAGGATGCCGAAGCCGATCCCCAGCACAATATACCCGGCCATCACCGGCAGGGATTTCATAAACGCCTTTCGAACGATCAGGGATTTCATGCCTTTCCCTTTCTCCGGGATCAATCTGCCCCGGAAATAAAATCAGGGGCGATTATACCAGAATTCCGGACATGAAAAAACCGCCTCCGGCCGCGGCACAAAGAAAAAACAGTCGGCGGCGCCTCCGCTCCGGATAAAGCCGGAAAGGGTCCCGGAAGCGCTGAACTCCGCTCCGGCCCCGGAATCATTCTTCCGGATTTTCCCGATCTGTGATATAATCGGAAAAAAGCTGCCCCACAGGAAAGGAGAAATCGAAAAATGAGAATGTTCATGTCCATCGCGGCCGGGCTAGCCATCGGTTATTTCATTTATCAGTATTACATCAGCAACAATGCCGGGAAAACCCAGGGCCGGATTCACCGGAGCTCCCGGGACAAAAAGATCGCGGGCGTCTGCGGCGGCATCGCCGAATGGCTCGGCTGTGATCCCACCATCATCCGGATCGCCTGGGCCATGCTGGCCCTCGGGTGGGGCTCCGGCATCCTGCTCTATTTCATCTGCGCCTTCGTCCTGCCGGAGGAATGACGCGCTGCCCGCAGCCGGGGATCGGTCCATGGTTTTATGATGCTGTTCCGGGACGTTCCCATGAAGAGCCCGAAGGGAACCGATCCACGGATGAAGCGCATTATATCCGAAAAGACCGGAATCATGCTGTCATAAGACAGGCAAAAAAACAGGCGCCGCCGCGTTTGTCGCGGCCGCGTCTGTTTTTTTGCTTGATTTCTGAATGCGGCGCCGGGGTGCCTCCGCGCGGGCGGAACCCGGCAGGGCTCAGTCCGGCTGCTGGCCGTCATGGGCCTTCCACGCGCATTCCGTGATCTTCATCTCCGTAAACACGGCGGTAAAGCTTGAATCCTCCGGGCTGCAGGCGTAAATTCCGAACCGGATTTTGCCCGCTCCCTCCCACATATGGCAGACCCGCATCTGGGTAAAATGTTCCCCGTCCTGGGAGCATTCGATGCAGTAGTCGTCCCCGCGCCTGCTGAACCGATACCACATGACCTTGATCTCCGCTGGGATGGCGGTGGTTGCCCAGTCCGAATAGCCGTGATTGGTGACCACGGAGCCCAGATGCTGGAAGGATTCATTTTCGTATTCCACGGAGCCCTTCAGCCAGTTCTCGCTGTCCAGATACATGACGAACCCGCACTGATCAAAGCGGTGATGGCTCCCGCTGAAATCCGTCTTCACGATGAAGGAGAAGAACTGCTCCTCCGTCTCCATCTGCAGCACCGGCGCGTTGTCATTGCGGAAATGATAGTAGGTCCTCTGCCAGAGATCCGTATGAGGCGCAGTGGTAATCTCGACGCGGTCCGGCTGAATCAAGCAGGCGGCAGGCTCTCTGGTCCAGGTCATTTTTTCCATATTCACGTTCATTTCTCCTCTGCGAATGATTAAAAATCAGGCGGAAATCTCCGGTCCCCACTATACCATGAAAAGCACCCGAATGCCACTAAAAAAAGCCTCCCTCGCAGCTGATGCAATCACTGTAAGGGAGGCGGATTGATTTCACAGGAAATCCTTTTCCGTTTTCTGCCCGGGATGGAACCATCCCTGCAGATGAAGGATTTCAGAATCCCGGCTGTTCACGGGGAAAACCGTTACTCGCCCAGGTATTTCGCCAGAATCTGATCGTATTCCCCGCTGGCCTTGATGTTGGCCAGGCCCGCGTTGAATTTGTCCACCAGCTCCTGCTTTTCGGCGCTGAAGACCGCGAAGCCGTAATCGGCGCCTTCGTTGGCCGTGCCTTCCACCATCTGCAGGAAGATTCCGCCGTTCACGATGTAATCCTCCAGGGCGGGGGTATCCTCAAAGCAGGCCGCGCATTCGCCGCCGGTCACCGCCATATATACGGCCAGGCTGGACCCGTAGGTCACCACGGTGAAGCCGTACTGTTCCGCCAGGCTGTTGGCATAATCCTGGCTGAGGGTGCCGGCCTTCGCGGCCACCTTGTGTCCCTTCAGCTCCTCGAAGCTCTTGATGTCTACGCCCTGGGCCACGGCCATGGACTGGGTCGCGTTATAGTAGCCGTCGGAGAAAATCCAGCCGGCCGTCTTCCGTTCCTCGGTAATGGAGGCGCCGGCGATCATGCCGTCCTTGATGCCCTGCTGGCAGGCGGCGATGGAGCCATCCCAGCCCAGCGGTTCCAGGGTGTAGGTGAAGCCCTGATCCTTCGCGATGGCGGCCAGCAGCTCCACGTCGATCCCCACCAGTTCGCCGGCATCGTCGGTGAACACGAAGGGCCGGAAGGCGGTATCGGTGGCGATGGCGTAATCCTCCGCCAGCGCGGCGCCCGCGCACAGCATCACGGCGCATAAAATGATGGCAGCGATTCTCTTCATGGTAAATCCCTCCTCAGTGTCTGCTGAAATGATTCTATGAATTCCGCGTCATTTCGCGGGAAACTTCATGATAATCGTGAAAGGACTGGATGCCGGGGGACACTTTGCCCCCCCGGCGCCCAGTCCCATTCCTTCATCGATTAGAAATCATATTCCTTGCACATCGGCGCGTTGGCCTTGGCCGCCGCTTCGTCATACCAGATCAGGTTATTGCCGGTGGCCTTGTCAAACAGCTGAATCAGCCTCGGCTGGGTGGTGAAGTTGATGGTCTTGCCCATGGAAACATCCACGTCCAGATCCACGGTGGGAATCACCATAACCACTTCATCATCGTTGCTGCGGGTATGCAGGTTGACCTCGGTACCCAGCATTTCGGATACTTCGATCAGCGCCGTCAGCTCGCCCTCGCCCACGGTGATATGCTGGGGACGGATGCCCGCCACGATGTCGCAGGCCTGCTGTCCGTTCTCCTTCAGCGCTCTCTGCTGGAAATCATCCAGCTTGAACCGTACGCCGCGGATCTCCGCGTAATAAACGCCGTTCTCCAGCAGCAGCTTGCAGTTGTCGAAGAAGTTCATGACGGGCATGCCGATGAAGCCGGCCACGAACAGGTTCACGGGCTTGTTGAACACCTCCTGGGGGGTGCCGATCTGGTTCACATAGCCGTCCTTCATGATGACGATCCGGTCGCCCAGGGTCATGGCCTCGGTCTG
>CAZMFY010000044.1:0-13459 GCA_964565635.1 uncultured Oscillospiraceae bacterium | reverse complement strand
CCCGAGCCGCTGCTGGACAGGATGGAGCTGATCGAGGTTCCCAGCTATACGGAAGAGGAGAAGCTGCAGATTCTGAAGCGGCATCTGCTCCCCCGGCAGATCGAGGAGCACGGCCTTCAGCCCGCCGCGGTGAAGATGAGCGAAGCCGTGATGAAAAGGATGATCGAAGGCTATACCCGGGAAGCGGGGGTGCGGACGCTGGAAAGGATGACCGCGAAATGCTGCCGCAAGGCCGCGGTTTATCTGCTGGAGAATCAAAAGAAGAGCGTAACGGTTACGGCGGACCGGCTTCATGATTTCCTGGGCGCGGTTCGATACACCCGGGAACCGCTGGAGAAGGAAGCCCGGGTCGGCATCGTCAACGGACTGGCCTGGACCAGCGTAGGCGGGGAAATGTTGGAAGTGGAATGCGTGCTGATGCCGGGCAAGGGCAACCTGAAGCTGACGGGCCAGCTGGGCGAAGTGATGAAGGAAAGCGCCGAGGCCGCATTCAGCTGGGTCAGGGCTCACAGCGGGGAGCTGAAGCTACAGGACGATTTCTACACCAAGTGGGATATCCATATCCATCTGCCGGAGGGGGCGGTTCCCAAGGACGGCCCCAGCGCCGGCGTAACCCTGACGACGGCGCTGGTCAGCGCGCTGACGGGTCGGAAGGTTCGTCAGGACGCGGCCATGACGGGAGAAATGACCCTGCGGGGAAGGGTGCTGCCCATCGGAGGGCTGAAGGAAAAAACGCTGGCCGCTTACAGGGCGGGCATTAAAACGCTGATTATCCCGAAGGAGAACCATAAGGATCTGGAGGAGATTCCCGACTATGTGCTGGAACGGTTCCGGATCGTAGAAGCGGAGGAAATCGGCCAGGTGCTGGACGCCGCGCTGATGGAGTAGCTGATGGAAATTACGAAGGCTGAATTTATTACATCCATGGCGGATTACGGCCCCTTCGAGGGAAAGGGCCTGCCGCAGATTGCCGTAGCGGGAAAGAGCAATGTGGGGAAAAGCACGCTGATTAACAGGCTGTGCCGGCGGAACAAGCTGGCCCGCACCTCTTCCACGCCCGGAAAAACCCGGCTGATCAACGTTTTTCTTCTGAATGAGGCATTCCATCTGATCGATCTGCCTGGATACGGCTTTGCCAGGGTGGACAAGAAGGAAAAGGCCCGCTGGGGCAAAATGATGCAGGATTATTTTACAAAGGCGGAGGAGCTGAAGCATGTGCTCTGCCTGGTGGATATCCGGCATGAGCCTACGGAGGATGATGTGACCATGAACCGCTTTTTGCGGGAAATGGATATTCCCTTCAGCGTCGTGGCCACGAAAGCGGACAAGATCAGCCGGGGGGCCAGGAGCAAATATCTGGCGCCCATCTGCCGGAGCCTGCTGGTTCAGCCCTGGGAAATCATCTGCTTTTCCGGAGAGGACGGAACCGGGCGGGAGGACCTGCTGGCCCGATTGGAAAATATTCTTTCAGAAAAAGAAAAAGGGGATTGCACAGCAGACCTGTCCGGTGTATAATCACGGCGAAATAGGGGAGGAGCCCCTGAGAAAGAAAGAGACTGGGTGGGGCAGGAGTGGAAGTGCTGCCCAAAAACAAGGGATAAAACGGCTGATTTTTTGCGGAATTTATTTGGCTTCCCCAAAAAAGAAGCATCCAGGTGGGAAAGCACCCCTGAAAATGGGGATCTGAGGAGGAGAATTAAACATGACGCTTCAAAAATGCCCCCGCTGCGATCTGAACTACATTACCCCGGACCAGAAATACTGCAAGGTATGCCTTCGGGAAATGAAGGGCGGGAGCGTAGGGGACGAGGTGGAGCTGTGCAGCATCTGCAATGACGCGCCGGCACTGCCCGGGAAGGACGTTTGCCTGTTCTGCCTGAAGGAAATGAACAAGAGCAACAGCGACGATACTTCCGTCAATGAGCAAGGCGGTGTGGATGCGGAAAATATCGGCGATATGGACTCCGTCAGCGGAATGGATGAGATCATTCCGGAGGAAGACCGGGAGATCGACGGCGCCGAGTTTGGCGAAATGGAGCAGGAAATGAGCCTGGAAGAGGTCCGGGAAGAGGAAGAGCTGGACGAGGACGAGGACGAGGAAGAAGAGGAAGAATTCTGATTCCCCCGCCGGAGAGAAGCGGGGCTGTCTGATTTTGGAAAGGATTATCGATGCGGCTGTTTGCCATTGGAGACCTGCATTTGCCCGGGGGTCAGAATAAACCCATGGAGGTGTTCGGGTCTCAGTGGGACGGCCATTTTTTTCGGATCGGCGAAAGCTGGCGCGGCCAGGTAAGCCCGGAGGACACGGTACTGATTCCGGGAGACATCAGCTGGGCGATGCATCTGGCGGACGCGGTTCCGGATCTGCGGGCCATCGGGGAGCTTCCGGGACGGAAGGTGCTGATCCGGGGGAATCATGATTACTGGTGGCAGGGGATCACCAAGGTCCGGGCGGTTCTGCCGGAGGGCATGTACGCCCTGCAGCAGGACGCCGTCGACCTGGGGGATGCGGTGGTATGCGGAACCAGGGGATGGCTGATTCCCGGAGGGGAGACGCAGCTGGAGCCCCGGGACGAAAAAATCTATCAGCGGGAGCTGATGCGGCTGGATCTTGCCCTTGATTGTGCCCTGAAACTGGCGAAGGGGCGGCCGGTTATCGTGATGCTTCATTATCCGCCGCTGACGCGAAATCAGCGGGAAAGCGGTTTTACCCAGCGGATGGAGACGGCCGGTGTTCGGATGTGCGTGTACGGCCATCTCCACGGCGCGGGGATTTCCGCCGGATGGAGCGGGGAGCAGGGCGGCGTTTCCTATGAGCTGGTATCCTGCGACAGCCTGAACTTTCAGGTCAGGGAACTATTCATTAAGTTTTTATAACAATTTTTCCTTGCTTTCGTGATTAAATCGAAGCCTGAACGGGCTTCGATTTTTTTTTGCACAAAATGTAGCTGTGGGGCAGCGAAAAAAACACAAGCGCGGCGGCTAAATGTGAATATTTTGTTGCATAAATATTAAACAAATGTTAAGAAAACAATACAAAATAGATTAAAAATGAAATCGAAGGGGCTTGAAACAGGAGCGAAGTTGTGATATTTTTGTGGGGCAAAGTGGATTTGCAGCCCAAAAAAGGATAAGAAAGTGGCAGAAGGGAGGCAGCGCAGATGGATGATATGCGTCCGGAAGGACAGCAGCCTGATTGCGCTGCCATACCGGAATCGGAAAAGCCGAAGGCGCAGATCCGCTTTATCGGCAGCTTTAATCACAGCCTGGATAACAAGGGGCGGCTGGTGATTCCCCAGAATTTCAGAGAGAAGCTGGGAGAAACCTTCTGCATTGCTCCCAGCTTCGATTTCAGGAGCATTGCCGTTTACCCTACGGAGATGTGGGAGAGAAGGAACGAAACATACGAACGGCTGGGGAACCTGAATCCGGCGCTGAACCGGTATCTGGAGCAGTTTTACGCCCTGAGCTTTGACGGGCAGTGCTGCGACGGACAGGGAAGAATCCTGCTGCCGGTGAATATCCGGTCCAAGATTCTGCAGGAGGAGCGGGACGTGGAAATCACCGGCGCCAACGATCATGTGCGCATCGTCTCCGCCGCCGCAAGCCGGACCGAATGGACGAACTTCCAGAAGGAACTGCCGGATATGCTGGAAATGATCGCCGCGCTGGATTCGATGAAGAATCCGTAACTTATAATTTTCAGGAAGAAAGAAGTGAGGAAGGATGACCATGGCCGCTCCGGGACGGATCCGCAGGAGCATACGATTTGCTCAGCTGGATGCCGGTACGGAAGCCGTCACAAGGGAAACACCCTTGCGTCGGGAACGGATGAGAACCCCCGACAGGCTTGAAATTCCTTCCTATGAGCATGTGCAGGACTGGACGGAGGGGATGGGAATCAGCCCCAGCGGACGGTTCCAGGTGGTTGAGGACACGAAGCCAAGACAGGGCATATTCGGAGAGACCGGAATCCGGATGGACTGGGCCAGGCTGATCCTGTGGATTCTGCTGGCGGTGCTGACGGTGGTTCTGCTTGTTGAATTCGCCGAAATCGGCGCCAGCTCCCTGCAGGTTCAGAAGCTGCGAACCAGAATTAACGCGGCGGAGGCCCGGGGCAAAACGCTCAAGGCGGATCTTGCGGCCAGCAGCGGGGACATCAGTATCCTGACAAAAGCGGTGGAGATGAACCTGATCAGCTCGGGAGGCGCGCAGACCATCCAGCTGACGGCGCCCGCCGCGGCCACCATGAACCTGGTAACCAACGAGCCCGTGACGCCCACATCGGAGCCGGTCATGATGGCTTCCGCGGGACACGGAGAATAAAACAGCAAGGGAGACTGAAAAAGATCGGTCTCCCTGTTCGTGTTCTCAAATACGGCACGAATCAAAGGGAAAAGAGGATGAAGCGAATGACGCTGCGGGAACTGATTGCGGAAACACCTTACGTACTGGAAACCCGGGGAGATCTGGATACGGAGATCCTGGAGCTGACGGCCGGCAGCAAGAACAAAACCACGGCGGGGCTTTTTTTCTGCATCGTCGGGGCCCGGTTTGACGCCCACGATTATGCTTTTGAAGCGGTGGAGAACGGCTGCGCGGCGCTGATTGTGGAGCGCTTCGTGGAGCTGGACGTGCCGCAGGTCCGGGTCAGCAACGGCCGGGCGGCCATGAGCCGCATCGCCATGGCCTTTTACGGGTATCCCTCCCGGAAAATGCGTATGATCGGGGTGACGGGTACAAAGGGGAAAACCACGACCACCTACCTGCTGAAGAGCATCATGGAAAAGGCCGGCCTCAAGTGCGGGCTGATCGGATCCACGGGCAGCATGATCGAAGACAGGCACCTGGACGGGAAGCTGACGACGCCGGACCCCATCGATCTGCAGAAAATGCTGCGGCGCATGCTGGACGAGGGCGTGCAGGCGGTGGTGATGGAAGTCAGCGCGCATGCCATCGATATGAACCGCCTGGACGGGATGATCTTTGAGGTGGGGTGCTATACGAATCTGAGCCAGGACCATCTGGATTATTTCTATACGATGGAACGGTACTATGAGACGAAGAAGCTCTTCTTTACCTCCGATATGGTTCAGAACGCCGCGGTGAACGCGGATGACGAAACCTCCAGGGATCTGATCAGCGCGCTGAAAATGCCCTTCGTCACCTATGCCATCGCCATTGACGCGGACGTCTTTGCCCGGGACATCGAGATTACGGAGGAGGGGGTTCATTTCTCCGTGCAGATGCAGGGGCTTCCGGATCTGCGCATTCATATGCGGATGACGGGCATGTTCAACGTGTATAACGCGCTGGCCGCTTCCTCCTGCGCGCTGATTATGGGGATCGATCCGGAGCATATCCGCGCCGGACTGGAGGCGGTGGCCTCCGTGCCGGGCCGCATTGAAATGCTCCAGACAGGAACCCCCTATAAGGTGATCCTGGACTATTCCCATGCCCCGGAAGCCCTGCGGAACATTCTGAAAACGGTCCGGCAGTTTACCCGGAACAGGCTGATCGCCGTCTTCGGCTGCGGGGGAGACCGGGATAAGGGCAAACGGCCCATGATGGGCGAGATCGGGGGAAAGATGGCGGACTACTGTATCCTCACCTCGGATAACCCGCGGACGGAAAACCCGATGGTGATCCTGGCGGCCATCGAGAAGGGAATCAAGCCGACCGGGGGTAAGTACGAGGTCATCGAAAACCGGCGGGAAGCGATCCGCCGCGCGCTGGAAATGGGCGAGGACGGAGACGTGATCGTGCTGGCGGGCAAGGGCCACGAAACCTATCAGGAGATCATGGGTGTGAAACGGCCTTTTGATGAAAAGGTGATTGTAAGCGAAATTCTGCTGGAGATGCGTAAACGGGAGGAAGAGGGATGACCTGGAGAATGGTGGCGGCTCTGCTGCTGGCGCTGGGGATCGCCCTCGGGATCGGTCCCTGGCTGATTGCCCGGTTGAAAAAGCTTCATTTCGGCACGGTGATCTATGAGCTGGGCCCGGCCCATCAGCAGAAGCAGGGAACGCCGGTGATGGGGGGCCTGATGATTGCGCTGGGGGTGCTCCTTTGCCAGCTTCTGCTGCATCCGTGGCCCTGGAACGGATTCTGGGATCTGGGATTCGGGCTGCTGGGCATCAGCTTTTTGAGCATGGCCGTGGGCTTCGCGGACGACTGGATCAAGGCGGTGAAGAAACGGCATGAAGGGCTGACGCCCTGGCAGAAAATTATCGGGCAGGTGGTGGCCGGGGTTGCTTTCAGCTGCTGGTGCTACTTTAACCCGAAAATCGGCAGCGCCGTGACGGTTCCGTTCCTCCATACGGAATGGGACCTGGGGCTCTGGTATCTGCCGCTGATGACGCTGGTGGTCATCTTCTATGTGAATTCAACCAATCTGCAGGACGGGCTAGACGGGCTGCTGGGAACGATCACGGCGGTTTCCTCCGGCGCCTGGACCGTCGCGGTCCTGCTGCTGGTTTATGCCCTGGGGAGGAGCCTTACGGATCTGGCCCCGGCGGGCATCTTTGCGCTGAGCCTGACGGGCGGATGCGTCGGATATCTCCGGTTTAACCGGTATCCGGCGAAGGTTTTCATGGGGGATACCGGGAGCATGTTCATCGGAGGGGCGACCGTGGGTCTGGCCATGGTGCTGCGCCAGCCCCTGCTGCTGATCCTCATGGGGCTGTGCCCCATTCTCAGCAGCATCAGCGTGATCCTGCAGCGATATTATTTTAAGCTGACACGGAAATTCAGCAGGGATCATCAGCCGCGCCGCCTTTTTAAGATGGCGCCGCTGCACCATCACTTTGAAAAGAGCGGATACAGCGAAACGCAGATCGTCAGCATGTATGCGGGCGCCACGACGGTGGCCAGCCTGATTGCCCTGCTGAGCATGCTGTGATCAGGCGGGCTTCCGCCCCGCCCGGGGGCGCTGTCTGAATCAGGGAACACAGAAAGTCCTGGAGAAAAGGAACATGAATTACGAAGATAAAAAGGTTCTGGTTGTGGGAATGGCCCGCAGCGGCATCGCTGCGGCGCAGCTGCTGCGGTCCGTGGGAGCGGATGTAACGGTCAATGATTCCAGAGACAGGGAGGCCCTGGGAGAGGAGCTGAAGGTGCTGGAGGGGCTGAGCCTGACGTGGAAGCTGGGCTGCCCCGCGGAGCAGCTGCTGGAGGGACAGGAGGTCCTGGTCATCAGCCCGGGAATTCCCGTGGATGCCCCCTTTGTAAAAAAAGCCCGGGAGATGGGCCTGTATGTGATCGGAGAGCTGGAACTGGCCTTCCAGCTGAGCCGGGGCCCCATGGTGGCTGTGACGGGGACGAACGGGAAAACCACCACCGTGTCCCTGCTGGGAGAAATCTTCCGGAATGCGGGCAAGGTGACGCATGTGGTCGGCAATATCGGCTACCCGTACTCCCTGGCGGCCATGGTGAGCCGGAATGAGGACGTGACCGTCTGCGAGGTCAGCTCCTTCCAGATGGAAACGGCGGATACCTTCCATCCCCGTGTGGCGCTTCTGACCAATCTGACGGAGGACCATCTGAACCGCCATGGAACCATGGAGGTCTATGCCCAGATGAAGATGCGCATGTTCCAGCGCCAGACGGCGGAGGACTGGGCGGTGTTCAACGGGGACGACCCCGCTCTTCAGCCGCTGTCCAAGCAGGTCAGAAGCCATGTGCTGAAATTCAGCAGGAAGCGGGAGGTCCGGGAGGGCGCCTTTGTCCGGAACGGAGAGGTGATTCTCCGGCTGAAGGGAGCGGAGCGCACCGTTTGCCGGACGGAGGAGATTCGGATTCCCGGTCCCCATAACCTGGAAAATGCCCTGGGGGCCGTGTGCTGCGCGGCCGTGATGGGCGTGCCCGTACCGGTGATCCGCCACAGCCTCCGTACCTTCAAGGGCGTGGAGCATCGGATCGAGAGCGTCCGGGTGCTGGACGGGGTGGAATATTTTAACGACAGTAAGGGAACCAACGTGGATTCCACGCTGAAGGCGGTGGAAACCATGACGCGTCCCACGGTCATTATCCTGGGGGGATATGATAAAAAGACAAGCTTCGATCCGCTGAGCCGGGAGATGAAAGCGCGGCAGGATATCATCCGGGAAGCCGTGCTGATCGGCGAGACGGCGAATCAAATCGAAGAAAGCCTGCGGGCGGCGGGATACGATCAGATCCTGCGGGCCGATTCCCTGCGCGACGCGGTGGAAACGGCCCGGCAGATTGCCGAAGACGGGTGGAACGTATTGCTGAGCCCGGCCTGCGCCAGCTTCGATATGTTCAAGGACTATGAGGAGCGGGGCCGGATTTTCAAGCAGATCGTCATGGAGCTGCAATAAGGCGCGCACACGGAACCGGGAAACGGAACGCTTTCCCGTTTCGGGGAAAGGAGGGAAACAGGGATGGAAGAGGGCCCGAATGCCGGAAAACGGACGGGAGGACAGGAACCGCTTCGGGACTGGCAGAAGGACGATACCTGGTACGGACCTTTTCCAGCCCATGAGAATCCCTTCGATGAACCGGAGGACGCGCCGGAGCTTCGGGAGATGCGCAGCGAGGAGCTGAATAACCGCAGCGGCCAGTTCTGGGACACCTGGACGGGCGGATACCAGTATACCGACGGAAAGCAGGCCGCTCCCGCGGAGCGGCCGAAGGAAAAACAGAAAAAAACCGCCTCCCCCCGCCGAAAAGGGCTGCTGGTGCTGGCGGCGCTGCTGGCGGCGGCGGTGATCGGCGCCGTGCTGAACTTCGGCGTTTTTGTCGTGCGCGAGATTCATGTGACGGGCGCCGCGCAGATCCCGGAGAATGAAATTATCAGGCTCAGCGGAATCCGAAAAGGTATGCCCATGCTGGGGCTGGACCAGGATGAAATTGAGCGGGCGATTGAAAAGAATCCCTATGTCAAGTACCGGTATCTGGAAAAAAGATGGCCGGGAACGGTGATTCTCAGCGTGCGGGAACGGGAAGCCTGCTGCTGGATGACCTGGAACGGAATTCTCTATGCCATGGACAAGCAGCGGGTTGTGCTTTTTGAAACGGAGGATCTTACGATCCGGCCGTCGACGCTGGTTCGGGTGGACGGCCTGAAAATCCGCTCCGGCGCCCTGACCGGCCAGCGGCTGGTGCTGGAAAGCCAGGAGCAGCAGGAGGTCTTCAGCGCGCTTTTTCTGGAGATGAAGGTGCTGAGCTGCACGGAACTGGTGGAGGAAGCGGACCTGAGCAATATCAATTCCCTGCTTCTGACCACCCGGGACGGATTTACCGTGTCCATGGGAGACAGGCAGAACATCCACGCGAAGCTGCGAAGCATGCTGCTGACCCGGGAGGAATTGCTGAAGCGGGGATATCACGGCGGCGTGATCAATGTGAGCCTGCCGGAAACGCCGGTGTTTTCGCCGCCGGCGGTGTAAATGGCGCAGAAATGTTAAAAGTTTGAAAGAAACTCGTAACAATTCGTAGGAAAATGCTTGCAATCCCTTAGAGAAGGCGCTATAATACAGGAGATTCCGACTATGCATAAGCTTGCCGGGGGTGTCCCGGCCCGCGGGGGGATGAATGAAAGATGAAAACGACTGTTGCGACCCTTGACTTTGGAACCAGCAAAATTGTGACGCTGGTGGCGGAGAACAGCGGCAGCCAGCGCTGCGACATTGTCGCGGCGGGGATCGCGAGATATGACGGATATCTGGAAGAAGGCTGGAACAATCCGGAAGGCCTGGACGAGGCGATTCGCCGCAGCATTAAGGATGCCGAAGAGCAGTGCGGAACGAAGATCCGGGAGATTAACGTGGGCGTGCCCGGCGCCTTCACCAAGGTTTACGCCACGAAGGCCACCGTAGCGCTGTCCGGGACGGATCCCCGGGTGACCTCCAAGGACGTGAAAGCCGCCTTCAATCAGGCGGCCGAGCGGCTGGAGGACATTCCCGGCGTGGTGATCCATTCCAGCCCGGCCTGGTTCATGGTGGATTCCAGCAAGAAGACCCTGGAGCCCGTGGGCATGAAGGGCCGGGAAATGACGGCCTTCATCAGCTTTGTGGTCGGGAACCGGTATTTCATCGACGATGTGACAACCCGGATGGCCGAGCAGGGGATTCACGTCAGCGGATTTTTCTCCACCACCGCCGGGGAAGCGATGCTCTATCTGGACGAGCAGGCGAGGGATCATACCAGCGTGCTGATCGACATGGGATATCTGAATACGGAAATCATCGGCGTGGAAGGCGACGCGGTGATTTACCACAAGGTGCTGCCCGCGGGGGGCGGGGATATCGCCGTGGCCCTGGCGGACGGGCTGGATATCAGCCTTTCCGCCGCGGAGGAGATCAAGCGCAAGTTTGTATATGGCATCGAATCCAGCGAAGATAAATACGAAGTGCCCGGAGTGGACGGCGAAAAGGCTGCCGTGTTTACCCGGGAGCAGGTCAAGCCGGTGATCTGCAAGGCGGTGGACGAGATCGCCGAGGACATTAAGGAAGCCATCGATCAGGATTTCGGCGGGCTGGGGAACTGGAGCCATGTCCTGATGACCGGCGGCGGACTGAGCTTTAACAGGGGCGGCCGGGAGTATCTGAGCGGCCGGCTGGGCCGGGCCGTAGAGGACATTCCCCGCAGAACGACCAAGCTGAACAGCCACAGCTTTTCCAGCAGCCTGGGGCTGATGGATCTGATTATTGACACGATTGAACAGCAGCGCGCCCCCAGCGGCGGGTTCGGAAGCAAGGTGGCAGGCTTCTTCAAGAGCCTGCTGGGCGGCTGATCGGCCAAACCCCTGCACCATTTCAATTTCATGACGGAGGGACAGACCATGATCGAATTTCAGAACGAAGAACAGGACTCCTTCGCTTCCATTAAGGTCGTCGGATGCGGCGGCGGCGGAAACAACGCCGTAAACCGCATGGTGGATGCGGGCCTGCAGGGCGTAGAGTTTATTTCCGTGAACACGGACAAGCAGGCGCTGAATCTGTCGGACGCCCATGTAAAGATTCAGATCGGCGAAAAGCTGACCAAGGGTCTGGGCGCCGGCGCGGTTCCCGAGGTGGGGCGCCGGGCGGCGGAAGAGAGCCGGGAGGAAATTGCCCAGGCGCTGAAAGGCGCGGATCTGGTCTTTATTACCGCCGGCATGGGCGGCGGCACCGGGACCGGCGCGGCCCCGATCGTGGCGGAGATTGCCCGGGATCTGGGCTGCCTGACCATCGCGGTTGTCACAAAGCCCTTCAACTTTGAGGGCAAACAGCGGATGAAGAACGCGGAGAACGGGATCAACGAGCTGAAGCAGCATGTGGATACCCTGGTGATCATCCCCAATGACCGGCTGCTGCAGGTGGTGAACAAGGGCACCACCATGGTAGAGGCTTTCCGGATTGCGGACGACGTGCTGCGCCAGGGCATTCAGGGAATCAGCGATCTGATCGCGGTGCCGGCTATGATTAATCTGGACTTCGCAGACGTGAAGACGGTTATGGAATCCGGCGGAATGGCCCATATGGGCATCGGTACGGGCAGCGGCGAAAACAAGCTGGTGGAAGCCGCGAAGAACGCGATTTCCTCCCCGCTGCTGGAGACCAGCATCGACGGCGCCAGGGCCGTGCTGATCAACGTAACCGGCGGTCCGGATATTTCCATCGTCGATATTAACGAAGCGGCCAACCTGATCATGGAGGAAGCGGATCCCGACGCGAACATTATCTTCGGCGCGGGTATCGATGAGACCATGACCGATGAGGTTCGGATTACGGTTATCGCCACGGGCTTTGAGAAGACCCCCTTCCCGACCCGGGAGCCCGCGAAAAAGCCCCGGGAGATCGAGCATGACCGACTGTTCGGCAGCTTCGGCACCAGCGGACTGGGCGCCCGGAGCAGCCAGAACGACCAGCCCTCCGGCGGTTCCCTGTTCAACAGCGGGAATGAGACGCCTTCCTTCCTGGGAACCAGCCGGCCCAGCATGGGCGTTCCCGGAGGCGTAGGCAGCGGTTCCTTCCAGACCGGATTCAGCTATCAGCAGACCCAGCCCCAGCAGCCGGTTCAGAATACCCGTCCCTTCCAGGCCCAGCAGGATCAGCCTGTTTACGGGCAGGGACAGGCCTTCCAGACCGCGCCCCAGCAGCCCTATCAGCCCGCTTTTAACAGCAACGGGCAGGTGACGGGCGGCTTCTCCCCGATTCCCCAGACGCAGGCCATGAGCACGGACAATCACGGGGTGCAGGGCTATCTGCGGCGGAAGAAATAAACCAAAACGGATAATCAAAGCCGGCAGCGGAATGCTGCCGGCTTTTGCGATGCCCCTTTCACCGGGGCGGTAAAACCCCGCCCGGGGCTGCGAATCGGAATTACTTCAGATCGGGGAAAATGATCAGGAGCGAGTAGATGAATACGATAAATCCGCCCAGCCCGATCATGGCCCACATGATTTTGCGCTTGATTCCGCCTTTGCCTTCCCGCATGTTCACGTTCCTCCTGCTTTGTCGGTTTCGTCTGCTGCCTCAGCGCTTTGCTCTTCCCAGCGGAAGATGAGGGTATAATTCTCCGTCCCCGAGGCGCTGTTGAAAAGGCTCTGAATCAGCGTTTCCGTGTTGCTCCGGGCCGCGCTCAGGATCCCGTTTTCCAGGGCTTGCGCTTCCGCCCGGCTCTTCATCTCCGCCAGGGACTGATTATAGTTGTGAACGTCAATCTTGTTAAAAATGCTGTTCTGCTCGTCGTAAACCTCGCAGCTGTCCAGATCGATCTCGTTGCTGAGAATCCGGGGCGCCGGAAGGCTCAGGGTGACCGTCCTGGCGGAAGCGTCCACCTCCATGGTGATCAGATCAAAATCCAGGCCCGCCCGGATCACACCCTGATAGGTCATGATGGCCTTGCTGCTCGTTCCGGGAATCGGCACGCCGATAATGGTCCGGTCCGGCTTGGTGATGGTGTTAACGTTCGTATAATACCCGGCCTGGGTGGCCAGCTCGCCGATATCCTTCAGCCCGAAATCGATGGTCCTGGAGGTATATCGGGCCAGATTCCCGTTGCCGAAGAGCAGGATCCCCAGCAGCACGAGCACCAGGATCAGCAGGATGATGACCGCGCGCACCGTGCCGAAGTGCCAGTGATTCCGCTCGCAGAAGCGCCGCAGGCGATGAGGCCTTTCCTTCCGTTCCGTCACGTGCGAATTCCTCCTCTCTCAGGGGTTTATTGTACCAGCTTTCGGCCCGGCTGTAAAGGAAAACGCGGACCGGACCGAGGGGAGAGGCGGCGCGAAGCCCTGAGAAAGCACAGGGGATGCCCGAAGTCAGGCACCCGCGGGAATAGGGAAAGGGGGACGGTTTTTTTACAAAAAAAGCCAGGAAAACCCTTGACAGGGCCGAAAAAATGCGCTATATTAGCAAAGTCGTCTGCAGGACCCGAGGGGTTCTGAATAGGCCGTGAGGGAGCATAGCTCAGCTGGGAGAGCACTTGCCTTACAAGCAAGGGGTCACAGGTT
>CAZMFY010000043.1:0-13773 GCA_964565635.1 uncultured Oscillospiraceae bacterium | reverse complement strand
TCCGTGATTGAAAACCACCAGCGGGAAGGCGGCGCCCTCTATCCGCGGCGCATCGCAGCAGCAAGGCTTCCGCGGATCTGCTGGTGATGGCTTATCACCGGACCTATGGGCTGCCGGTGACGGTGAGCCGCTGCTCCAACAATTACGGGCCCTATCATTTTCCGGAGAAGCTGATTCCGCTGATGATCGCCAACGCGCTGAACGACAAGCCCCTGCCTGTGTACGGGGAGGGCAAGAACGTGCGGGACTGGCTTTACGTGGAGGACCACTGCAAGGCCATTGACCTGATCATCCACAAGGGCCGGGTGGGGGAGGTTTACAATATCGGCGGCCATAATGAAATGGCGAACATCGATATCGTAAAGCTGATCTGCCGGGAGCTGGGAAAACCGGAGAGCCTGATTACCTACGTGACGGACCGGAAGGGCCACGATATGCGGTACGCCATCGATCCCACGAAAATTCACAACGAGCTGGGCTGGCTGCCGGAAACGAAGTTCGCCGATGGAATCAAGAAGACCATCGCCTGGTATCTGGAGCATCGGGACTGGTGGGAAGAAATCATCAGCGGAGAATATCAGAATTATTACGAGAAGATGTACGGAAACCGGTAACCGGACAGCACAGAGAAGGATCACAGAAGCGCCGCGATTTTTTCGCGGCGCTTCTGCGGTTTATTCGAAAGAATGGTTTTCTGAGCGTTTCTGGCCGGTTGTCGCTTACCGGCATGCACCGTGCCTTTTAATCCGAAATTTGGACCGATGAAGAAAGCTATTCTGCTTTTTTCCTGATCAGGTCTTTATAATCTGCCCCCGCGAGAATACCGAAAACAAGAACGACGACGGTGCATAAGATTGTTACAGGGTTGAGCAGACTCTTGTCACCAAGGAAGAGGATGGTAAATACAACTGCCCAAGCGGAGTAAGTAATGTTCAGAGCCATGGCTTTGGATGCACCGATCTGGGAGATGGCTTTATAATAGAACAGATAAGAAACTGTAGCGAATAGCGCAGCGATTGCAATGGCGGGTATTAACCAGCCGGTTCCGTTAAACAGGGAAAATGTAAATCCCCAGCCTTTCATGATGGGAAGAATGATTACACCGTACACAATGGCAGACGTGGTTTGCCGAATCTGAAGGGCAATTTCATCAGTGACAGTTTCGTCCTGGACACTTTTGGCGATAATAACTGCTTCAATACCCCAACCAAATGCACACATAAGCGTTCCTGCAAAGCCAAGCCAGAAATTTGTGATATTGATTTCAGGGCTGTAACTGAGGCAGTAGACTCCAATCAAACTCAGAATTAAAAATACCCAGCGGTACCAGGACATTTTTTCCTTCAGGAAGAAATAGGCTAGTACTGCGCCGATCGCCGGGAAAATAGCGCTTGCTACGGCACCAATGGATGCTCCCATGTTTGCAACAGAGAGAACATAACCTGTCATACCGACAGGCCCACCGATGACCGCAGCCAACGCAACATATTTACCACTCTTCGTTTTAAGCGCTTTTACAACGCCGGGAAGATTACCTTTCACACCATTGTAAAAACAGGACCAGATCGCCGAAAAGAAGTCATGCAGAAATGTGCTCGCAAACGGAGCAAGGACAACGGCCTGTTCTGTGCTTACGAAGGGGCTCATGGCTAAAGCAATTCCCAGTACAATGGTTTCGATGGCCCAGGTAATGCCAGCGATAATCCCTGCGATCATTCCATAGTCCTCCCTGTTATATCAGAGTTTTAGATAGGCTTCGATGTTCTTTTTTAACCGGTTATACCGATGATCGGCATATTCCTGCATGAACTGACCGTCAAAAGGTACACGAGTCAGGCCCCAGAGAGTCCAGAGATAGTCAACGTACATTTTTGCAGCTATGAAGCGTTTCTTCTCGTCATTGGATGCCTTCCGTCCGAAATAAGCTTCAAGCAGATCATCATCATTTTGCTCTGTGTACTCGGCTTCGATAGACAAACAGGACAGATCCCACATGGGTTCGTTCATCCCGCTATATTCCCAGTCAATCAGATACAGTTTCCCGTCTTTGTCGAGCACCCAGTTTCCCATCAAAGAATCGTTATGACACGGAACTTTTTCAGCTACTCCATTTTTATCAACAGCATCTTTGATATCCATAACGGTTTGCTTTACTGCATCGTAGTCTTCATAGAAAGCAACGCCGCCGTCTCGAATGATCTTTTCATAAAGCGTCGCCATCTCGAAAACTTCAAAACGTACGCCTGTATTCACGCCGCAGGTATGAAGCCGATGGAAAATCTCCGCGGCCTGAAGCAGGTTTTCTTTTCGCCGCATGACTTCCTCGTTCATTACCTGCGGATCGTGTATGAACCGCATGACTTTGCGTCCATCATCTCCAAAGAAGAGGAGAGAGGCGTCTATTCCCAAATTGCAGGCAAGTTCGGTACTCTTTCTTTCATCAAGACGATTAATCATTTTCTCGGTTCCCTCTCCCGGGATTCGAACGAGATATTCCTGACCATCATTTCTTGTGATTTTGTAAGAATGATTTGTCATTCCGCCAAGACGCTGAATGTCTTTCCAGGTGCCGTCCCCAAAGACCCGAGTCAGTAAATCTTTCAGTTTGGGAAGGTCTGCCGTTTCAATTTCGCGAACCAGTTCCGTCATGTTTATTTCCTCCTGTGATTGGCGCTATCGGTTTTTTCCATACTTAATCAATTTCTTAATAACGTACTGTTCTCATAAAAGAATTGATAGTGTCCAAATGGAGAATCAAACTCAAATCCGGATGCCGAGGTGTTCCCGGATTTGAGGGGTTGGATATTCACGATATCCTGTTCCTGAATGCTCAGATCAGCCGAAACTTTCTTAAGAATTACAGATCGCGTATTATTCTTATAGCTGTCATCGAAAGTACGCAGCTCATTCAGCGTGTCAAATTCGAATATCATGCCCGGCTGATATTTTCTGATTTTCATTTTCAGTGTATCCAGATGGGCCATGAATATTTTTTCCCATAGTTTGCCGGCGGTTTCAGGATCATTGTATACGTCCTCCAAAATACCAAGAAAACGCTCTGAAAATGCTCGATCCCAAAACGCGTGCCCCATCATATACCAGGCGTTTTGTCCGCCTATCGTTACAGTGTTGATGAAACCGTTCTCATCTTCGGTCATACACCATTCTTCTGTGGGACCATCAGCATACTCTGCAGCATAATAGGGGCTGTCTACTTCATATTCAAATGGATTCTGACTGAAATAATTGTCAGCAGAACATATATAGCTATTGGCCAGGATGCTCCGTGCAGCCCAGATAGAAGAATTGTTATTCCTGATCAGGTAGTCCGGATTATGAATCAGTTTTATGCCATACTTATCCCGGAGGTATTCGAATTGTTCCGCTTTATATCCCGTAATGACATAAATCTCAGGAATGCAGGCTTCTTTTAACTGCCTGATCTGACGTTCAATCAAAACCTCTCCGCGAACGTCGATCATGGCTTTATGCTTTTCATAAGACAGAGGAGCGAATCTGGAGCTTGTTCCCGCTGCCATGATGATTGCATTATCAACTCTCATTGCTCCCCGATCTCCTTCATAAGCGTTACAGTATAGCGACGGAAATCTTTTCCATCGGATTTATGTTCGCAGGTGTTTTATTTCTGGTCAGAAACATTTTGATTTTTGCAAACTCATTCCGTTGTCTTTTCTTATCGTCCATGCAGCATTTATGATCTGATGCCATGGCCGGACGATTATCGACGATATGCTTCCGCTGAACGGGTAAACCTGGCAACTTTCGTATTCGCACTTTGGAGCTGCTGTATCGGATACTGATTGTTTGGCAGTTGCGAATTATTGTGCTTCAACAGTTTTCATGAGCCAGGGATCCTCCAGGGTTCCCGAGCCGCCGATGAGTTCCAGCTTGGTCAGATCCAGCATCATGGCGGGACGGACGCCGATCCCGACGTCTCCTTTCCCGTGGACGCTCAGGTGCCCGTTGGCGCCGACGATGCCGCCGTAAATGGGCCGGGGATCCCCAATGCACCAGTAGGGAGAAGAGTCCCCGTACTGCTTGTACAGAATGAGCCTAAGGTTTCTGGAGCCCTGCTCCTTCCAGTCGGGATAGATCAGCTTTTCCTTGGCGTAAGGGGTTCCGTAGCCCTTCCGGTTCACGGCCAGCGCCTGGGGAACCTCCCAGGGGTTTTCCCGGGTATTGCCGTAGCGGGAGTTGGGGAAGCCGTATTCCTTCTTCTTAAAGTCTTTATAGGTCATGATATAGAACAGACCGCCGCCGTGCTCCACGATGGCGCTGCTGAAATCCTCATGCTTCAGAATGGTTTCGGTCATTTCCCCGTTGACCCAGGCAAACAGATCCGTTTCCTCGAAGACGGTGGACTTATTGAAATTATGCTTCTTTACCGCGTCCTTATAGTTTGGGATCTCCCATACCTGATGGGTATCGATGATATCCTCGGTGAAGAGCGTCAGTACATCGCCCTCCCGGCCCAGAATCCGCCAGACCAGGGGGGCTTCCGTTCCGTCCGCCTCATAGGGGTAGGTTCCGAACTGCAGGTACTGATAATCATTCTCCTGCTTTTTATCATATCCCCGGACCTCAGACATGTCCGCGGCCAGGGCGCAGCCGGCCAGAAGCATCAGGCACAGTACCGTCGCAAGCCATCTCTTCATGCATCCGTTCCTCCGATCACTCCGATTATTGGCGCGTTTCCTTTGCGATACAGCACTGAATTTACAGCGAGACTCGCGGTCATGTCAATAGGAAGCCGGAAAAAAGTTGATGGACGGGATGAAGGGGGAACCACGGGGGCTTCGCGCCGGAGAAGCCGCCGAAATGCCCGCCGGGATCCCAAAGACTGCCTGACTTGAAGGGACAGCAGACAGGTGGTATAATTATCATGGTGGAACAGGCCCGGAAGGAAAGCCGGACCGGAGAAACGGGAGGAACGGATGCGCCATGGGTGAAAAAATTGCGCGGGGAGCGGCGGCGGTGCTGGCGGTGCTGCTGGTGCTTGGCTATTTCCTGCTGCCGTCGGATTCGGTGGACAGCTATGTGACCAACGGCGGGCGGGACAAAATGACGCTGGAGGCGGGAGAGGAGTATTCCTGGACCTGGACGCCGCAGGAAGAGGGGACGCGGAGCGTGGATCTGCGGTTTTCCGGGGTAAAGAAGGCAGAGGACCGCAGAATCCTGGTGGAGATTGCCGGGGAGAACGGAACGGCGGCCTCCGGAGAGGCGGCGGCCGCGGAACTGGACAATGACCGGATCGTGCTGAAGGGGGACTTTTCCCCCAGTACCGTGTATACGCTGCGGATCCGGACGGAGGGAGGCGGTTCCCTCAAGCTGCGGGGTGAGGAGGATTCGGAGACGGGCTTTTCTCCCCAGCTGACGGAGGAATCCGCCCAATCCATCTACAACCCGGTGCTGCTGTTCTTCGCGGCGGGCATGCTGCTGCTGGCCGCGACGCCGGTCATGGCCGCCAAGGAAGCGGCGGCTTCAAAGCCTGCCGGGGAGCGGAAATGGACGGAATGGATCCTACCCCTGGCGACCTTCCTGCTCGTCGCGGGGATCGGCCTTTTCATCGCCGTGAACAAGCCCATGTTCGAACCAGGAACGGAGTGGGGCAGCTGGGATGAGGAAATCCATTGGGGGCACGTGACGGAACTGGACGTTACGGGGGTCAACGGCCTCCGCAGCGCGGCGGTCAGGCTGACGGTGCTGCACCCCGGGTATGCGCCGCTGGTCCTGGGATATCATCTGGGAAGAATCTTTACAAGGACGGAAATGGACCTGTATCACGCGGCGGTGGGCTTCAGCGCGCTGGTTTACGCGCTGCTGTGCGCCATGGCGGTGAAGCATGCCCCCCGATACAAGGCGACCTTCCTGGCGGCGGGAACCATGCCCATCATTCTGTTTCTGATGACCAGCGCCACCTATGATACGGTGATCATCGGATGCATGCTGCTGGGCGCCGCGCTGACGCTGGAGATTCTGGATCAGCCGGGAAAGATGAGACCGCTGCAGGCGATAACGGTGACGGCGGTGATGGCCTTCGGCACGCTGGCCAAGCCCCTGTACAGCCCCGTGCTGATGCTCCTGCTGCTGATTCCGAACCGCAGCTTTTCCGGGAAGCGGGCGGCCTGGATCTTCCGGGCCTTCGTGCTGATCATGTTTATCTGGTGCGTGGTTTCCGTGCTCATGCCCGGCGCCTATGAAACCACCTGGACGGGGGATGAGCGCTTCGAGGACGTCAGCACCCCGGGGCAGCTGGCGGCCATTCTGGCGGATCCCTTCGGGGTGGGGCTGACGCCGCTGCGCACCCTGTGGAGCGATCAGGTGTATTATCTCCGGAGCGGCATCACCCAGTGGGCGTATCTGGGCAATCAGGGGCTGCTGAACAAGCTCTGGCTGTGGCTGCTGCTGATCGTATGCCCGCTGTGCACGGCGGGAGAAAAGCGCCGGGGGACGGGGCTGCTGACCCCCTGGCGCCGGATCTTCCTGGGGGGAATTGCCCTGGGAGCGGAGGTCCTGTTCGCCTATGCCCTGTATCTGACGTCCTCGCCGGTGGGCGGAACGGAGCTTATGGGCATGCAGCCACGGTATTTTATCCCGGTCTGGAGCCTGATGGCCTTGGCGCTCATGTGGCCGGAGGCCATCCGGAAGCGGATGGGTAAAATCGGAGAATGGCTGACGGCGCCGGTCTTCCTGTTCTGCCTGGGCGCCAACCTCTGGAACGCGATCTACTATCTCTCGGAAACGGGGATGATCTGATCCCTGTCCCCCGGCCGGCGGGAGGAAGCCGTTTCCCGCGGGACCGGGCGGGGAATCGTGAGAAAACGGACGGCGGGAAGGCTCCCGCCGTCATGATCCAATGCAGGAGGAAACCACTGTGAATCTGTTCTATACGGTGGACGACCGCTTTGTGCCGCAGCTGGGGGCGGCCATCTGCTCCGTGTGCGAGAACAACCGGGAGGCGGACCGGATCGTTTTTTACGCGGGCGTGCTGGAGGTGACTCAGACCCATCAGGCGCAGCTGCAGGAGCTGGCTTCCCGGTACGGGCGGGAGATCGTCTTTTTGCCGATCGACCGCCTGCGGGAGCGGATGGGGTTCTCCTTCGACTCCCTGGGATGGAATGAAGTGGTGGTGGCCCGGCTGCTGGTGGACAGGCTGCTGCCGGAATCCGTTTCCCGGGTGCTGTACCTGGACGCGGATACCCTGGTCATCGGAAGCCTGCGGGAGCTGTGGGAGACGGATCTGGCGGGCTGCCCCCTGGGCATGGTGGCGGAGCCCACGGCCAATCATGCCCGGAAGAAGGATCTGGGGCTGGAAAACATGTCCTACTTTAACAGCGGCGTGCTGCTGATTGATCTGGCCCGGTGGCGGAAAGAAGAGACCGGGAAACAGATTCTGGACTTCTACCGGAGCCGGGGCGGGAAGCTTTTCGCGCCGGATCAGGATGCCATCAACGGGGCGCTGGCGGGCAGAATCTATGAGCTTTCCCCAAAGTACAATTTCTTCAACATTTTCTGGTACTATCCCTATCGGACCCTGGTGAAGATTTCCCGCCCCGCGGCCTATCTGGAGGAGCGGGCCTTCCGGGAGGCGGCCGGGGATCCGAGAATCGTTCATTTTCTGGGAGAGGACCGGCCCTGGCGCAGGGGGACTACGCACCGGTATGCCGGACTGTACCGGAAATATCTGGCCATGACCCCCTGGAAGGATCAGCCTCAGGAGGAGGGGTGGGAGACGTATTTCAGCCTGTACGGGCTGTTCTGGAAGATGCTGAAGCCCTTTCCGATGCTTCAGTATCGGATCATCGACGGGCTGATTCCCCTGGTCATGGCCTGGAGAAAGCGGGCGAGGAACAGGAAGACGGATCCGGCGCGGAAAGGACAGAGCGCATGAAAAAGGAGCTTTCCACCCTTCAGAACACGGTGTACAACACCCTGGGCAGCGGCTTTTATCTGGTCTGCACCTGGGTGATTACCGTGCTGGCGGTCCGGCTCGGATCCGTGGAAGCCGGCGGCGTTCTTTCCCTGGCCATGTCCGTGACCAATATCTTCTATACCCTCAGCGTATTCGGGGTGCGGACCTATCAGGTATCCGACTATGACCGCAAATACGAGACGGGGGACTATACGGCGTCCAGGCTGATCACCGGGTTCGCGGCCCTGGCCCTGTGTGCCGGGTACAGCTTTCTGAGTCCGGAATACAGCCGATACGAGGCGGCCTGCGTGACGGTGTATATGCTGTTCCGCACGGGAGAGGCCTTCTCCGACGAGAATCAGGCGCTGCAGCAGGTGGCGGGGCGGATGGATTACGTATGCTGGTCCTTTCTGATCCGGGGCGTCTGCGTTTTGGGATCGTTCATCGCAGCCTTTACGTGGACCGGCAGCCTGCTGTGGGCTTTCGGCGCCATGGCGGCGTCCACCGGACTGGCGGTGCTGCTGTTCGAGGTGCCCGTCAGCAGGACGCTGGCTCCCGGGCCCTGGCGCTTCAGACCGGCAGCGGTGCGCTCGCTGCTGAAGGAGAACCTGCCGCTGCTGGCCAATACCCTGATCATGGTGCTGATGGTTTCCTGGCCCCGGACCCGGCTCAACGCGCTCTGGGGAAACTACTGGATGGGCATTTACGGCTCCGTCGCGGCGCCGGCGGCCATCATGCAGAGCGCGGCCCTCTGGCTTTTCCTGCCTTCCCTGAGTCTGTTCGCCCGGTACTGGTCCGAGGGAGACCGGCGGGCTTACGACAGGCTGCACAGGCGGATTATGCTGCTGCTGGGCGGCCTTTCGGCGGCGGTGCTGCTGGGAGCCTGGCTGCTGGGAAAGTGGGGGCTGAATCTGCTCTTCGGCGCCGAGATCGCGTCTTACGCGGGGCTGCTGCTGCCGACCCTGGCGACGACTATCCTGATCGCGGGTGAATACTATCTGGCATCCCTGCTGACGGCGGCCCGGAAGATGAAAGCCATTGTGATCTCCAATCTGGCGGGGCTGGGGCTGACCTTCCTGCTGGCGGATCCCCTGATCCGGCCCTATGGGGCGGAGGGGGTCAATCTGACGGTCTGCCTGGCCATGGGCGTCAACTGTCTGCTGCTGTACGGGGCGCTGCTGCAGGCCCGCCGGAGACATTTCGGGAAGGAAGAGAAGCAAGCCGGGTAAGCCCCGGAGGACGCCCCGGGCCCGGCCGTGTGAACTCCGGAGGGGCGGATAAGCGGAAGCCTGTCATGACAGTTCCGGGGACGGAATAAGCGAAATGCGATGACGCAGGATCCGGACAGAAGGAAAAAGAGGAGCAGAAAAACATGCCATCACTGAGCGGATATAAGGCGGAGCTGGATTACAGCTACGCGCCGGGAATCTTTCCGGCCATGGAATGTCTCCTGGCCCGGCCGGAGCGGGTACGGCGGGTGCTGCTGCATTCCGGCGCGGCAGGCCGGGAGGGAACGGAGAAACTCTGCGCGATGGCCCGGGAAAAGGGCATCAGGGTGGAGGAAGCGGACCGGGCGCTGGCCCGGATCAGCGGGAAAGAAAACTGCTATGCGGCGGCGGTGTTTGAAAAGTTCCGGGACGAACTGCTGCCGGAAAAGCCGCATGTGCTGCTGCACCAGCCGGGAGACAGCGGCAATGTGGGGACGATTTTGCGGACGGCCCTGGGGCTGGGGGTGGAGGACGTGGCCCTGGTGCGCCCCTGCGTGGATCCCTTCGACCCTCGGACGGTGCGGGCCAGCATGGGCAGCCTTTTCCGGCTGCGGCTGAGGGTCTATGACCGGTTTGAGGATTATCGGGAAAGCATGGGGGAGCGGGCTTATTATCCCTTCATGCTGGATGCCTCGGTGCCCCTGGCGGAAGCGCTGGCGGGGACGGTGCCCGCCCGGCGGACGCTGATTTTCGGCAATGAGGGACGGGGACTTCCGCCGGAATTCAGCCGAATCGGTCAGCCGGTCCGGATTCCCAGCAACGATAAGGTGGATTCCCTGAATCTGGCCATCGCGGCGGGCATTGGGATCTATGCTTTTCTTGACAAAGAACGGAGGCAGGCATAAACTAATATGAATGTCGCGGTTTTGTCCGTAGGCCGGCTGAAGGAAAAGCCCTATCGGCAGATGGCGGACGAATATCTGAAGCGGCTGAGCCGGTTCGGGAAGTACGAGGAAATCGAAGTGGCGGACCTGCCGGAACGGGACGGCGCTTCCCCCGCGGAGGAGCGGCAGATCCGAACGAAGGAAGGGGAGGCTATGCTGGCCCGCCTTCGGCCCGGAGATCGGGTGATCGCCATGACGATCACCGGGAAGCAGCGCTCCAGCGAGGAGCTGGCGGCAGAAATCCAGGAGGCGAAGAACCGGGGATGCGGCCGGCTGGTTTTTCTCATCGGGGGCAGCCTGGGGCTGGGAGATAATATCCTGGCCAGGGCGGACGGCGAGATGAGCATGAGCCGGATGACCTTCCCCCATCAGCTGGCGAAGGTGATGCTGCTGGAGCAGCTGTACCGGGCGGAGAAGATCGGCGCCGGAGAAAGGTATCACAAATAGAATGAAACGAATCGGAAGAATCCTGCCGGCGCTGCTGCTGGCATTGCTGCTGCTGGCCGGTGCGCTGACGGAAGTCCTGCCGGCGTGGGAATGGAACGCGGTACCGACGGGAAGCGCGCAGGCGGAGGGCCTGAGCAGCGGCGGTCCGGAGAAGGGGGCCGGTCCGGCGGGAGCCAGGCTGAGCGGCCGGAGCAGAAAGAAAAAGAATTCCGCCACCGCGACCCCGGCGGCGACGGCTACGCCGGCGCCGGAGGAAGAATCCGCGGCGACCCCGGTGCCGGAGGGACCCATTACGGATCCCCGGAGCATTGCGGACTGGCTGTTTTCCCACGACATGCAGCTGCCGGATAACTTCATTACGAAGAAGGAAGCCCGGGCGCTGGGGTGGGACAATACGAGGAACTACGTCAGCGACGTGGCGCCCGGAAAGAGCATCGGCGGGGACTATTTCGGAAACTACGAGGAAAAGCTGCCCACCGGAAAGGGAATCACCTACCGGGAGGCGGACTGCTACTATACCGGCGGCAAGCGGAACGCGTACCGGATCATCTACTCCTCCGACGGACGGGTCTGGTATACGGAGGATCATTACAATACCTTCCAGGAGCTGTTTCCCCAGGGGCAGGATCCGTCTCCCGGCTCCTGATTTCCCGGAATCATCGGGCTGAAGCATCCGCGGAAACGGGGAATCAATTCCGAAGCCGGACGGCCTGCGGCTGAAGTATCCGCGGAGACAGTTGGGAAAGCTGTCCGCGAATGCTGCGCGGATCCGTTGAGCCGAAGCATCCGCGGAAACGGGGAATCATGCAAGCATCAAAGGAAAGGAGATGCCGAAACCGATGAAGACATGGGTAAAAACGCTGATGCTGGCAGGTATGCTGGGGCTTTGTCTGACCCTGACCGGATGCTATATCGCGCCGGACGACGTAAACGAGAGCTATGCGACCGGCACCTCCTATAACAGCGTGCCCTTTCCCACCGTGGCGCCTACGGAGACGGTGGCGGTGACGCCGGATACGGTGGTGATCGAATCTCAGCAGAATCTGTTCCCTGCTCAGAATTACAATCAGCAGGGTGTCATCGCCGTGACGGACAGCGCTCAGGCAGCGCCGACGCCCACGCCTACGCCCACGCAGAGCGGGGGAACCGGCGGGTGGAGCGACTGGGGCACCGTGTCCGGAACGGGGGCCACCAATCCGCCGGCGGGCACTGGGGGACAGAGTGCTCCCGGCGGCATCGGCGATACGGTTCAGCTGGTCACCCGCACGCCCCCGCCGGGCAGTCAGACGGGGAGCCAGTCCGGGGCGGCGGCCACAGCCCGGGCCACCATTCAGGTGGTGACGGCACCGCCGGCCACGCCGACGCCTACCCCCAGGAGCCTCCAGCGGGGCTTTACGGATTCGGATGAGGTCCGGGCGCTGCAGAAGCGGCTGAGGGCCCTGGGATGGTACACGGGATCCGCGGACGGGGACTTCGGTCCCGCCACGGAAGCGGCGGTCAAAGCATTTCAGAGGGCGAACGGGCTGTCTGCGGACGGAAAGGCCGGGGAGAAGACCCTGGAGAAGCTGAATTCCAGCTCCGCCATCAGCAAGAAGGAGGCCAACGCGACGCCTACACCGAAGCCCAAAGCGAAGGCGACGGCCAAGCCCACCGCCAGGGCCACAAAGAAGCCCACCGCCACGCCCCGTCCTACGAAGCGAGCCACGGCCACGCCGCGCCCCACGGCCACGCCGAACCTGAGCAAGGATTACTATCTGCAGAAGGGATCAAGCGGCAGCCGGGTCCGGACGCTGCAGAATCGGCTGATTGCCCTGGGCTATCTGGCGGGAAGGGCTACGGGTACCTATGACGATGCCACGGAGGCGGCGGTGCTGGCCTTCCAGAAGCGGACCCGGAGCCTGTACGAGGACGGGATTGCCGGGCCGGACACCCTGAAGGCCTTATACGCGGATAACGCGGCCCGGGCCAGCGGGAGCACGGCCGCAGCCGCAGCCGCGGCGGCGGAAAGCGGCGGAGCGACCCTGGAAATGGGCAGCGAAGGCAGCGCGGTGCGCACCCTGCAGCGGCAGCTGAAAAAGCTGGGCTATTATGAAGGCTCCGTGGACGGCAGCTTCGGCAAGAGCACGGAAGCGGCCGTGAAGGCTTTCCAGCTGCGGAACGATCTGACCGTAGACGGAAAGGCGGGTCAGGCGACCCAGCGGGCGCTGTATACCGAAGGGGCGGCGGTTGCCTATTCCGCCCTGCGGGAAGGCGAAACGGGGGACGCGGTGAAAGCGCTGCAGCAGGCCCTGGCCAGGCTGGGCTATTATGACGGGAAGATTGACGGGGAATACGGCGTGACCACCTCGGACGCTGTACGGGCGTTTCAGATTGAAAACAAGCTGACTCCGGTGGATGGGGTCGCCGGCAGCAACACCATGGCCAAACTTTATTCCGAGGATGCGGTTCCCGCGGTGTCAGCCAAGGTGGATTTCGAGTCCGCCCGGCCGGGCGACAGAAGCGATCTGGTGGTTGAAATTCAGGAGTGCCTGGTGGAGCAGGGCTATCTGGATCATGTGACCGGTGTCTATGACGACGCGACCACCGAAGCGATCAAGGCCTTCCAGCGGCGGAAGGGGCTGACGGCGGACGGGGTCGCCGGAGACAGGACGCTGATGTATCTTTTCGGATACTGAGGCGCCTGAGGGATCCGGAGGCTGGACGCGGAAGGATCTGCCGGATTCCGGGAATGCTGAAAGAAGCGGATAACACAAATACGATATACAGAGGAGAAGAGGGAAATGTCCGAATGTACTCATGACTGTTCCACCTGCGGGGCGGACTGCGGCAGCCGCACGGCGGAGAGCCTGCTGGCGCCGCTGAACGCGTCCAGCAAAGTGAAAAAGACCATTGCGGTGGTCAGCGGCAAGGGTGGCGTAGGCAAGAGCCTGGTGACCGGCCTGCTGGCGGTGCTGGCCCGGAGGAACGGGTTCAGCACGGCGATCCTGGACGGGGATATTACCGGACCCAGCATTCCGAAGATGTTCGGCGTGCGGGATCCCGCCATGGGCAGCGACGAAGGCATTCTGCCGGCGGAAAGCCGGACCGGCATCCGGATGATGAGCGTCAATCTGTTGCTGGAAAACGAATCGGATCCGGTGGTCTGGCGGGGAAGCCTGATCAGCGGGACGGTGAAGCAGTTCTGGACCGACGTGGTCTGGGGCGAGGTGGACTATATGTTTGTGGATATGCCTCCGGGAAC
>CAZMFY010000042.1:0-13775 GCA_964565635.1 uncultured Oscillospiraceae bacterium | reverse complement strand
TCCAAGTACGAGCTGGCCATCCGCGAGACGCGCACCATGGAGGTCATCACCGACCAGCCCGCCATCCAGCTCTACACCGCCAACACCACCAACCTGGAGGGCGGCAAGGACGGCGCGGTCTACGGCCCCTTCTCCGGCTTCTGCCTGGAGACCCAGCACTGCCCGGACAGCATCCATCACCCCAACTTCCCCGGCACGGTGGTGCTTCGCCCCGGCGAGAAGTACGACACCACCACCATCTACGCCTTCCGGGCTGATGAGTAACCGAAGAGCGCTGTAAATTCTCTGTTTGAAGAACACGACAGGTTTCGTCAAGCAGCTTAAGTATTTATTAGCATGCAGTATGTGAAAGGCTGAAATAACGGCATCCTCGGACACGCCAAAAAGACTACCCCGGAAAAAGGTCTCGTTCCTTTGTAAAAAAAAGCAGCCACTGGTTTTGATCACATGGATCATACCGGTGGCTGTTTTGTTTTGCCTGGTGAGCAGCTCCTGCAGCAGCAAATTCAGGATATCCAAATCCGCTGAGATCATCCTTGAAAGCCGCTACGACAGAAAGGATTTCTCTCCGGATCACACGATAATCTTAACGGGACTATTCCTGTCATTCACCGGTGTGTTTGGCGGGGATAATGCCATCCCGGCGATGATCGGTCAGGAGAAGATAATGGCGCTGCGGCCCAGGCTTTTGCACTCCCTCAGGCTGTCCAGAGCATCGTTTATCTCCTCCAGCCGATATGTTTTTGATACATATGGCACCAGACGCCCGGACTCCACAAGCTCGATGGAATCCGCCAGATCCTGACGGGTGGAGCCCCGGATTCCAAGAACTTCCTTCTCCCGGATTACAAGTTCCTGGCAGTTGATCGTAAAATGATCCTCTGCGTAAGCCAGGGCGATGACCTTCCCGCCGGGCCGGATACACCGCAGCATCAGATCGATGCTATCGGAATTGCCCACCAGGTCAAAGGCTGCGTCGCACATCAGTCCCCCGGTCATATGATCCAGCTCAGAAACCAGATCCTGTTCCCTGGTGTTAATGACGTGCTGCGCACCGAACTGTATCGCCATTTCCAGTTTGGCCGGGGTACGCGCTGCCGCGAATATTTCGCAGCCCAGCACCCTGCAGATCTGGACTCCCTGCAGCCCAAGGGCCCCGGTGCCGAAGAAGAGCACTCTGCTCCCCTCACCTACCTGTCCCTGGTGGCGAATAGCATGATACATGCAGGCCACTGCATCCGGGATGATGGCAGCCTGCTCGAAGGGAATGTTTTCCGCGATGGAAAACAGATTCTCATAGGGAACAACTGCGTATTCCTCGTGAGAACCGTCCCGTTCGAAGCCGATCCTCACCCTCCTCCTGCACAGATTCTGTCTGCCCATGCGGCACATATCGCATTCTCCGCAGAGAATATCAATTCCACAGACCACATGCTGGCCCACCCGGAGGCCTCGATCCCGGACGTTTTCTCCCAGCTCCGCCACTACGCCAGCCATCTCATGCCCGGGAGTATAGGGCAGTTTTACCGTCCTGATAATGCCGTCCTGAATATGCACATCGGACACGCACAGCCCGCTGGCCATCACCTTCACCAGCACCTCGTCGGGTCCTGGGGTGGGAATCGGCTTTGTTTCTATCGTCAGAGGCTTCCGGAATTCTCGGAGCACTGCCGCCTTCATGTTTCTCTGCACTTTTCTTTCTCTCCCGTCACCGTTTCTTGATATATTTCTGAGTATCTACCGCAATGGCAAAGATAATGATCAGGCCCTTGATGATATACTGCACATAGGTGTTGACGTTCATGTACACCAGTCCGTAGCTGATCACCTGGAAGATCAATACACCCGTCACTACACCGCTGATCTTTCCGATACCGCCCCGCATAGATACGCCTCCCACGACGCACGCGGCAATAGCGTCCAGCTCATATCCATCTCCCAACAGATTGGTTGCGGAGCCTGTCCTTCCCGCGTCCAGGAATCCGGCAAAGGCATATGCCATACCCGCGATGATGTAAACGAAAAGCATCACAACCTTCACGTTGACACCGGAAACCACCGCGGCTTCCCGGTTGCCGCCGACGGCGAACATATTCCGCCCCAGCTTGGTACGGTTCCAGAAGATCCAGAAAATCACCGTAATGACAATCGCGTAAAGGACGATGTACGGAATCCGGACGCTGCCCAGATAGAAGGACCCCTGAGCAAAGCTGGAATAGCGCTTGTCCAGCCCGCCAATGGGAGAAGAATGATTAACGATGTCAAAATACAGGGAGTTCGCCCCGTAGACCACCATCTGCATGCCCAGAGAAGCGATGAACGGTGCGATTCGCAGCGTCGAAACGAGGAAGGAATGCACCGCAGAGAAAATCACGCAGACGGCCATGGCAATCAGCAGGGGTACGATCAGGGACATCTGGGGCATATCCGGGAAGATCCGCAGGGCATAGTCGGTGGACTGCAGCATGGAAGCGCAAACCACCCCCGCCAGGCCCACCTGCTTTCCGGCGGAAAGATCCGTTCCCCCGAGGACCAGCGTTCCCGCCACGCCTAACGCAATAATGAGTTTCGGCGAAGCCTGCTGCAGGATGAAGGTAAAGTTCCGCAATGAAAGAAACCTCGAATCCATCGCGACGATCGCGATGATAACCCCCACCAGTACAATGTAAATCGCGTACTGCAGAAAGAATTTCTTCGCGTCGAATTTCTTTTCCGTTTTCATCTCCTGCCCTCTTTTCACAGCTCAGCGATCTGCGTCGGTCAGTCCGGTTTCCACGCAGAGGTAGACCAGCGGCACGTTTCCTGTATTCCGGATACCATGTGACCCGCCGTCACGGATCAGGGCCAGAGACCATGGTTTGACCGGGAAAACCTTTCCGCAGAGGGTAACCTCTCCCTGTCCCTCCACGATCAGATAGAACTGCTCGTTGCCCGTATGGGGATGCTCTCCGACGGAGCCGCCGACCGGAAGGGTGGTCTTATGGACATAGTGGAAATTATCCGTAGCTTCCGGATTTCTCGGGCCGATCACCGGCATCTTGGCCTCATCGCCGAACAAAGTAATGTTATCGATGGTTCCGGTTCCGTTTTCGCAGTTGGCCACCGGATAGTGCGGCGCGTCCTCGATATTCCTGAATACATATTTTTCCATTTAGCGGTTCCCTCCGTCACAGATATTTGGTGGACAGCTCCAGGATCTGCTCCTGGGTCGCGGTCTTTCCGTCGATAATGCCCGCCATGCGGCCGTTGCTCATGACCATGATCCTGTCGGACATGCCAATAAGCTCTGGCATTTCCGAGGAAACGAAGAGGATGGTTTTCCCTCTTCCAGCAAGATTCGCCATGATCTGATAAATCTCAAACTTCGCGCCTACGTCGATGCCCCGGGTAGGCTCATCCAGCAGCATGACTCCCGGTTCGTTCAGCAGGCATCTGCCCAGAAGAACCTTCTGCTGGTTGCCTCCGGAAAGGTTGCTGATCAACGTTTTCGCCGAAGGGGTTTTCACCTGCAGGGAATCAATCACCCAGCGGGTACTCTCCCGTACCTTTTTCATGGAAACAATGCCTAGCCTGCTGCACATTTTGCTCATGGAGGAGGCCACAGCGTTCCATCGGATATCCATTAGGGGAAAGATTCCTGTCTCCCTTCGTTCCTCCGTAAGCAGGGAAACGCCGCTTCGCTGCGCATCCGCCACGGTTCTGATCTCCCTGCCATTCACCACAATCCTGCCGGATGCCTTTTTTCTTAGTCCCAGGATGCTCTCCAGAACCTCCGTCCTGCCCGCTCCGACCAGGCCACCGATGCCGAGGATTTCCCCTTTCCTCACCTCGAAGGAAACATCAGCCAGCCTCGGGGCATAAACCGTGCTCAGATTATCAACCTTCAGCACGGGCTCTCCGATGTTGCTTTCCCGTACGGGAAACCGATCATTCATCTCCCGGGCCACCATCATCCGAATCAGCCCCGCCATGTTCAGGCTGGCAGTGGCCTCCGTGGCAACCCATTTCCCGTCCCTCAGCACCGTCACCCTGTCCGAAATGGACAGCACCTCATCAATCTTGTGGGAGATGTAGATAATGCCACAGCCCTGCTCCTGCAGTCTCCGGATAATCCTGAATAAATCCTCTGTTTCCCGTTCCGTAAGCGAGGAGGTCGGCTCATCCAGCACGATGATCTTCGCATCGTAGGATACGGCTTTCACGATATCTACCATCTGCCGGGAGGATACGGATAGCTGGTTGATTTTCGTCTTCGGGTCGACACTGAGTCCGAAATTCTTCAGCAGCTCCACTGTGGAGGAATACATCTTCCTGTCATCAACGAATCCGCCTCGTCCAGGGAAACGCCCCAGCCATATATTGTCCATGATGCTCTGGTTCGGAACCTGCTCCAGCTCCTGCTGCACCATGGCAATGCCGTTCCGGAGCGCCTGACTGGGATTAAGAAATTCCACAGTCTTTCCCAGAAAACGAATTTCTCCGGCATCCTTCTTATATATTCCGAAGAGGCACTTCATCAGCGTGGATTTTCCTGCGCCGTTTTCTCCCATCAGGGCATGGACCTCGCCTGGCCTGACCCGAAGCTGTACATTCTCCAGGGCCCGCACGCCAGGAAACGATTTGGAGATCCCCGTCATTTCAAGCAGATATTCGTTAGCCAATGCGTGTCCCTCCTGTCATCAGAGCAGCCTCGGGGGGTGCCCGTTCCGGGTACGACCGATTGATCCGGCGATTCTCTTCAGCGCAAATGGCAGCGGGGGATGCAAGTTCCCCCGCTGCCGGGGAAATTGTTTTACTTCGCGGTCTTGTAGTCCTCGATAGCCAGATCAACATTATCCGCGAGAATCACGGTTTCGGGGATTCGAATGATCTTGCCTTCCTCCAGCTCATAATCCAGGCCAGTCAGAATGTCCGTGCCTTCCACGGCGTTCTTCGCCATTTCGATACAGGCAATGGCGGTGGAATAGGTGGATGTCAGGATCGATCCGAGCATGACACCGTCCTTGATCAGCTGCGCGGTCTCGGGCAGCGCGTTCACGCCGATGACGGGAACGATCTTCTCTTCCGTAATCATGCCGTTGGCCTTCAAGGCTTCCACAGCACCCAGCGCCATGGCGTCGTTGCCGCAGATGACCATTTCAATCGCATCGCCGTACTTGCCGATCCAGGTCTCCATCACTTCCTGGGCCTTGGCCGTCGCCCAGTTCGCATACTCCTCCGCCAGCTGCTCTACGGGGGTACCCAGCTCTTCAATCTTAGTCTTGAAGCCGTTCGCCCGGTCCTCTGCGTCGGAATGGCCCGGGGTTCCCTTCAGCAGCACATACTGCAGCTTGCCATCTCCGTTCACATCCCACTTCGCCTGATCCTTAACCCAGGCATCATTGGCCAGTTCCGCTTCCAGCTGTCCCTGATAGAAGGTGTTCAGTCCGACATACCAGCACTTGTCATAGCTCTGCAGTACTTCCATTGCAGGCTGACGGTTGAAGAAAATGATCGGGATATTCGCATCCACGGCCTTCTGAAGGATGGTGTCTCCGGCAGAGGAGTCAACAGGATTCACCAGCAGAACGTTGACACCCTTGCTGATCATGGTATCGATTCGCTCGGTCTGGGTGGACTGATTATTCTCGCCGTCCACCATCAGATACTCATAGTCTGGATAATTTTCCGCCATATAGTAGTCGATACCGTTGCGAATGTATCCAACAAAGTTGTTGGAGTAGTCAAAGATGGAGATGCCAATGTACGGCTTCTCCTCCGCAGTAGCGAATGCCGCTGCGGACAGAATCAGGGTCAGGGTCAGGATAAGCGCCGTCAACTTTTTCATGGTTTTTTCCTCCTTCTATTTTATTAAAAACCGTATCACGGTTTTCAATCCTCCTGGGTATAAAGTGCGGCCAGTTCTTTCACGTAGCGCAGGCTCATCGCCATATCGCTGAATGTATCCCGCTCATAGGACATATCATGATCCGTTGTAATCCATTCCGGCCTGCAACGCAGGATCCGCGGCATAAGCGCCGCATAGTTCATTACACCGTAACCCGAAGGCCGGAATTCAAAGTGGTGAAACGCTTCTCCGCCCCGCTTCTCCCCCAGCACGTACGGAGAATCCAGCAGTACAGGACCGTCGGCGTAATAGTCCTTCAAGTGAATCACCGGGCAGCGATCCACCCATCGGTCCAGATAGGCCGCTGGATCGCCTCCCCCGAGACTGATCCAGCCCAGATCCGGCTGAAATTTCAGCAGCTCCGGGTCCGTGTCCTCCAGTATCCTGTCCAGCACAGGCACATTCCCGGCCTTTCGGGTCAGATCGTAGCCATGGCTGTGATACAGCAGCTGAATACCTTGATCCCGACAGACCTTTCCAATTCGATGAATTTCCCTCACGGCTTCGGACCATCCCGGTCGCCCGGGCAGCAGCATCTCCGGAATCCGATCTACTGTCAGATACCTGCACCCCAGCGCTGCCCGGGCAGAGACGCAGGCTTCAGTATTTTCGGAGAACTCTCCGTAAGGAATATGGTCGCAGACGATATGCAGGCCGTTTTCCCTGCTCAGCGTAAGGATCCTTTCCCTCGCCAGGCCGAACATGCCGAACAGCTCGATCCCGTCAAAGCCGCATTCCCTCAGTCTTTTCATGATCTCTTCCATATGATCCGGACATCTGTCACGAAACAGAAAAGTCGGAGATGCATAAAGAATCATCGGTGTACCTCTGTTCTCATTTTTCTTTCATCGATTCTCAGTATGCCACGTCTGAAATTAATCGTCAAGCTATATTTATCTTATTCTGAAATTATGTTTCATTTTCATTCATCCGTTTTCTCTTCCTCCAGGAAGCGGATACAGACTGGAGAAGGAAAAGGTATCGTTTCGGAAAGCATAAGACTTCCGTCCTTCCCTATGGAGAAAACAGCTATATTGTCACTGTCCTGATTGCCGACCCACAGGCGCTTTCCGTCCGGCGCCACAGCAAAGTTTCTGGGTGTCCTTCCTCCACACGGAGTATGGCCCAACAGCTCCAGTCTGCCATCCTTTTCCACAGCAAAACGGCAAATGCTGTCGTCTCCCCTGTTGGAAGCGTACAGGAACCTCCCGTCTGGAGTCAGATGGAGATCGGCACAGATGCTGCCTGAACGGCGCGCTGCCTCAGGCAAAACCTCCGCCTGCTGCAGAAGGTTCATCCGGCCTTTGTCAAAGGAAAAGACAAAAATCTGGCTGCTGAGCTCACAGATCAGATAAAAGAATCTCTCATCCCGGCTGAAAATGCCGCTTCTTGGGCCGCTGCCCGGGGGAAGTTCAACATCGTATTCCGGCGCCGGCTCAACGTTTCCGTTCCCGGCCCAATACGCCTTCAGAGCGTCGATACCCAGATCTGGCACAAACATCATGGGCACGCTCCGCGAAAAGATCACCGCATGGGCGTGTGGACCCTTCTGGCGCACTGGATCCGGTCCCGAGCCCTCATGGATGAATACGTTTCGGTCCAACAGCTCCCCTTCGCTTCCTCGGGTAAATACTGTTACCCCTCCGCTGGCAAAGTTCGCAACAGCCAGCAGGGTTCCATCCGGAGAAATGTCGATATGGCAGGGATCCGTTCCCCCGGTGCCCTCCGCCTGAAGGATTCGCGGCTCTCCGTCCCGCATGGAAATCCGGGTAACTCCGCCTCCGAAGGCGTGTTGGAACTCCTTCATTTCATTGACCGCATAAACCATGTCCTTCTTCCTATCAAAGCAGAGGAAGGACGGATTCCCACAGGTGGCGATGTTCAGGACACGAAGTCCCTCCCTCTCCGGCTCACAGAAGTAAACGCCCCGGCCCTTTCCCTGAAAGATCTCTCCCGTCCCGAACAGAATTGGCTCCGTGTAGGTGCCGATCATCATGGAAGAAAGCATCGGATTCAACCTCCGTTTTCTCTCTGTAAATAATCCTTATTCCAGGCGACTGAGCACCTTGCAGGCTTCTATGATAAATGCATCCCTTCGAGCGATGGCCTCTTCTATGTTCCGCTCGCTCCAGTCGTAGAATCCCTTTCCCGTTTTCGCCCCCAGATCTCCCCGGCGAACCATTTCCCGGATATATTCCCCTGCATGCTTCTCGGCACAGATGCCCGGCAGCACACTCTCCTGCACCGAAAGGCCCAGGTCGGTTCCGATGGCGTCCAGATGAGTCAGCGGACCCCATACCGGGAATCGCATGGCCATTCCCGCGGCGATGGCCGTATCCACATCCTCAGCGGAAGCCAGCCCGCTTTCAACGATATCGATGGATTCCCGGATCACCGCCTGGAAAATCCGATTGGCCAGCTGCCCCGGCAGATCTCTCCGTACGAGCACGGGGGATTTATGCCATTTCTTCAGCTCATCCCGAACTGAAATTGCAATCCTCTCCTCCGTCTTTTCTCCCATCACCACCTCCACCAGCGGCACCAGGTGAGCAGGAAGCCAGAAATGGGTGGTCAGGGTCCTTTCAGGATGTGCGCTGCACAGCGCACTGATCTCTGTGATACGCAGCCCGCTGGTATTTGAACAGATGGGCACTTCCGGCGGCAGCATTCCGTCCAGCGTGGCGAAAAGCTTCTGCTTCGCCGCCAGGTTCTCCACAATGGCTTCAATGACAAGGAAGGGCTTCTCCGTCACCCGGGCAAGATCCGCGGAAACGGAAATCAGTTTCTCCGCCCGCACCGCCGACGCTTCGTCAGCGAGCCCGTTGTCCCACCGAATCCGGATGCAGCCATGTGCTTTTTCACGGCCACGCTCTGCAGCTTCTGTGCTCACATCGATCAGGGTCACTGGATAGCCGGCCAGTGCGGCCATTGCCGCGATCCCGCTGCCCATCATACCGGCACCGATAACATAAACCCGCTTTTCCTTCATTTCGATATTTCCTCCTCCGCGGATTCAACTCTCAGGGATGGATAACGACCTTGATGGATCCTTCTTTTTTATGTTCGAAGATATCCACCGCCTTTTCGTATTCCTCCAACGGAAAGGTATGCGTCACCAGCTCCTCCGCGTGTATTGCTCCGGTGGAGAAAAATTTCAGCACCTTATCCGATACGTTGGGGTTTGCCTTCGAGCCCACGAGATGGATTTCGTTGAAATTGATCAGATTCATGGGCAGAAGCAGATCGCTGTTCTTATAGGTGGCAATGATGGCTACCGAACCCGCTTTTCTGACCATCCTGCAGGCCTGCATCGGAGAATCCGGAGCGCCGGAGCATTCCATCACCTCGTCGGCGCCAATGCCATCTGTCAACCGGAGCACCGCCTCCACCGGGTCCTCCTTCTCGAAATCCACGCACACGTCCGCGCCAAGCTCCCCGGCCTTCTCCAGCTTGGCACCGCGGCCGATGACGATCACACGTGCGCTTCCCATGGCCTTGCACTCCATCATGGCGCATAATCCGATGGCGCCCGGGCCGATAATAACGGAGGTTCCGCCAGGCGTTACCCCTGCCAGCTCAACCCCGTGAAGCGCGACCCCCGCGCAGTCACACATGGCGGCAGCGTCAAAGCTGACGTTATCCGGAATCCGATGCAGCGATCCGATTTTATATACATTGTATTCTGCGTTTGCACCCTGCCAGTAGAAGCCGTAGTGCCTGTGCCCTGTGTCAGGCATACCGCTGCGTCCGTCTCTTCCATAGTTCAGGCACACGGTGTAATTTCCCCGCTTGCAGTTGTCGCACCTGCCGCATCCGGAATGAGCTTCACCCGCTACCCGTTCTCCGATCCGGAATTCTGTGACGCCTGCTCCGAGAGCCGCCACCTCTCCGGACCATTCATGCCCCATAATGAAGGGATAATACGGCGGCCAGTTGGCAAACCGGTATCCTCCGTGAATCATCTTCGGATCGGATCCGCAGATCGCCACGGATCTGATCCGACAGAGGACCTCCCCGGGGCCCGGTTTGGGAACAGGAACCTCTGCCAGTGCCAGATGGTCATAGGATGTCAGCATCATGGCCCTCATGGTTTCCGGTATTCTGTTTTCGCTCACTTCCGATTCCTCCCGTCCTATGGATCTCCCTTTCCCGATGAGCAGCGCTCATTATATAAGTCTATCTGGTCTCTATGTAGCCCGATTTTACATCATTTGAAATTCTGTGTCAATATCTTTTTATTTAATTTTGAAATTTTATTTCACATTTCTTCCGTTTACCTTCGATTTTACCAGGTAGAAGGCGGCCTCTCGTTAAACAAAAAAATACCGCGTGAAAAGTTTTTCACCCTCCGCGGAAAGAAAATATTGATTCCTCATTCTTTTTTCGATATGATGATATACGATGATCTTGTCAGGGAGTGAAACCGATGAGTCTAGATTTGAATTATGCCTCGTATCCTGTACTGCAAAAAATACATAATCTCCTGCCCGAGCTCAGCAGGGCAGAACAGAAGGTAGCTTCCTACATCCTTGAAAACGCGGAAAAGGTAACCAGTTTTACCGTCGCAGATATTGCCGACGGAAGCAGTGCCAGCGACGCAACGGTTGTCCGGACTTGTAAGTCCCTGGGTTTCAGCAGCTTCCAGGATTTCAAGGTCAGCATGGCCCGTAATCTTGCCTATCCACTGCGGACAAGCTATTCAGTGATCAATCCGGATGACACCGCTGAGATGGTTGTAGACAAGATCTTCAAGGACAACATTAATACGCTGCAGATGACGCTAAACTCCAGCAGCGCGAAAAAAATCGAGGAAGCGGCTGAACTGCTCCGGAGCGCGGAGCGCATTTTGATTTTTGCGATCGGTGAATCTAACGCTGTCGCCGTCGATATGCAGCACAAAATGATGCGCCTCGGGCTGACGGGCATCGCCTATACGGACAATATCCTGCAGCTGATGGCGGGCGTCATCGCGAAAGAAACCGACGTCGTCTTTGCGATAAGTCACTGCGGAGATTCCGCGGACGTGGTGGAAGCCGCCCGCCTCTGCAGGGCCCGCGGCGCAAAGGTGATCTCCTTGTCCAGTGCACCGAAATCCCCCCTCGGAAAGATCTCCGACATTGCCCTTACCACCGTTTCCAATGAGACCCATTTCCGGATTAACTCAATTTCCTCCCGGCTGGCCCAGTTCACTTTGATCGACTGTCTCTGCAACCTGATCTATCTGAAGATGCCCCAGACCGAAGCCGTCTTCGGCGAGATCGATGAAGCCATGAAGCGTCGGCGCCTGTAATCCTGAACTAACGCGATACCTGCGGCATTCATCCTTCCGCAGGTATTTTTTTCTGAAAGCGGAAAGTGGTAAATAGTCAGCCGTGTAGATCCTGACATGTTCTCCATGATAGATCTTGCATCCCTCATACCGCTGCAGACACAGAATCTCTTTCCAACCGCGGCCGTTCTGTTCGCTTCTCGTAAATCGGTACTGCTCACCACCGCTTCAATACATGAAAGCTCCCTTCACGCGACATTTAGTTTTCTGTCTTTCATGAAGGGAGCATATCACTTTTGTCTCTTCTTTTTTACATCGTATACCAGTTCGCCGGCCTCTTTATCTTCTTTACATCTTATGCTCGTCTACCAGCTTCTGCAGCTCATCCATAAAGGTCTCCAGATCCGTGAATTTCCTGTATACCGCCGCGAACCGGACATAGGCCACGTCATTGAGATGCTTCAGCTCATCCATGACCAGATCCCCGATTTTCTCCGTCGGAATCTCGCCGTCCATCTCCGCGTAGCACTGCTGCTCGACCCGGGAAACGATCTGATCGATCTCCTGCATGCTGACCGGCAGCTTGTCGCAGGCATGAATCACGCCGGCCTTGATTTTCTGGCTGTCGAAGATTTCCCGACGGCCGTCCTTCTTGACCACGAAAAGCGGATTCAGCTCCACCTTTTCATAGGTGGTGAACCGGCGTCCGCAGTTAATGCATTCCCGCCGGCGGCGGATGCTGTTGCCGTCGTCCGTAGGCCGGGAGTCAATCACCTTGCTGTCCGTGCAGCTGCAATACTGACATCTCATCCTTCCAGCCCTCCCAACTGCTTGAACAGATCCCGGTTAGCGGTATACAGCTGTTGATACAGCGCGTAAATCTTCGCGTATTTCGGAACATTTTCCGGAATAGGATCCTGCGCCGGGTTGACACGGATCATCTGACGGCAGGCTTCCTGCACGGAGGGATACAGTCCGACGCCCACGCTGGCCAGGATGGCCACGCCCAGGGCCGGGCCTTCCGTGTTGACAGTGGTCGCCACCGGGCAGTTCATCACGTCAGCCAGCATCTGGCGCCAGAGGGGGCTCTTTCCGCCCCCGCCACAGGCCAGCATCGTCTCCGGCGCCACGCCCATGCCCTCCAGAATGCCCAGGCAGTCCTTCAGGCTGTAGCTGACCCCTTCCATGACCGCCCGGAGCAGATCCCGCCGCTGATGCATGGCGCTGAGGCCGAAGAACATGCCGCGGCAGTCGCTGTCCAGGTGAGGGGTACGCTCCCCCATCAGATACGGCGCGTACAGCAGCTTGTTGGCGCCGATCGGGCTCTGGGCCGCCTCCCGGTTGGTCAGCTCATAGGGGTCCGTCCCCATCTGGGCCGCCGCTTCCTTCTCCGCGGCGCAGAAATTATCCCGGAACCATTTCAGGCTCAGGCCCGCCGCCTGGGTCACGCCCATGACATGCCAGGCTCCCGGCACCGCGCAGCAGAAGGTATGCACCCGTCCCTTGGGATCGATGGCCAGCTGATCCGTGTGCGCAAAGACCACGCCGCTGGTCCCGATGGTGGTAAAGGCTTTCCCGTCCTCCACGACGCCGGTGCCTACCGCGGCCGCCGCGTTATCCCCGGCGCCGCCCACTACCAGCGTCTTCTCGCTAAGGCCCGTTTTTGCCGCAGCTTCCGCGGAAATATGCCCCGTTACCTCGCAGCTTTCATAAACCTTGGCCAGCAGGGTCGGATCGATGTCCAGCTTTTCCAGCAGCTCCAGGCTCCAGCAGCGGTTCGGCACATCCAGCATCTGCATGCCGCTGGCATCGGAAACCTCTGTGGCAAAGTCTCCCGTCAGTACGTACCGCACATAGTCCTTGGGCAGCAGCACATGTTTGCAGCGGGCATAGTTTTCGGGCTCATGCTTCCGCACCCACATAAGCTTGCTGAGGGTGAATCCCGGCAGGGCGGGATTGGCGGTAATCCGGATCAGGGTGTCATAGCCTACCCGTTCCGTGATCTCTTCGCATTCCTTCGCCGTCCGTTGATCGCACCAGATGATGGAAGGCCGAATGACCTTTCCCGCCTCGTCCAGCATCACCAGACCATGCATCTGGCCGCTGATGCCCAGGGAGACCACATCCTCCGGGCTGACGCCGCTCCCGGTCAGCACCGACCGGATCGTGCTGACGGCCGCGCCGGCCCAGTCCGCGGGATCCTGCTCTGCCCAGCCGTTCTGCGGCTGCGCCATGGGATATTCCACCGTCGCAGAGCAGACGGACTTCCCGGTCTGGTCAAAAAGCACCGTTTTCGTGCCTGATGTGCCCAGATCCACACCCAATACGTATTTCATGCGGATTCATCCTCCATCCACAAAATATAGTAGTTACCTGCTTTTTTCAATTATATAGTTGTGGTTCCGCCCTGTCAAGAAAATTACATATTCCAAAGCCGGGCGCCCCCCTCTCCCTGTGGGTTCACCCGGCCGGGGAGCCTTCCCTCTCCCTGCGGTATGCTCCCCCGTCAGCCAGACTGCCTGTTTTCTTTATATAATAAAGGCGTTCTGTCCTGTTTTTTTCGTAATAGGGTAGAGGGAGGGCGTTAACCCTCGCCCCTCCCATTGCACCGTACGTACC
>CAZMFY010000041.1:0-13833 GCA_964565635.1 uncultured Oscillospiraceae bacterium | reverse complement strand
TGGTGCACGAAGCCCAGCAGATCCTGGCTGGAATCCCGGAATCCCATGCCCCGGCCGATCCCGCTTTCAAACATGGAAGCGCTGCGGCTCATATTGAAGGTCACCATGCACTGATAGGGATTCCAGATGTTCACCATCCGGCTCAGCTTTTCATTGTCGGTCTTCAGCACGTAGGCGCTCAGCAGATGATCCCAGTGAGCCTTCAGCCTGCGGAATTCCTCCTCGATCTGCGCGTCCGTGGAGAGCCGGGAAAGCATCTCCTTCGCCGGCGCCTTGTTGATGATTCCCGGAGCTTCCCATTTCTGATCCGGCGGCAACTCCACGTAGCCCAGCACAAAGTTGAACCGCTGCTCTTCTCCCGGCTCCAGATGAACCCGGATCTGATGCGCCGCCATGGGCTGCCAGCCGGAAGCCATGGAATTTTTCATCTCGCCGCTGAACACCGCCCGGGGATGATCAAATCCGTTGTACAGGCCCAGGAAGCTTTCCATATCCGTCTCAAAGCCGTCAATGGGCCGGTTGACCCCGTAGAAGGCATAGTGATTCCGGCGCTCCCGGTATTCGGTCTTATGGTAGATGACCCCGTCCTCCACCTCCACCTCTCCGGTGGAAAAATTCCGCTGGAAGTTCAGCATGTCGTCCTGCGCGTTCCACAGGCAGAATTCCACGAAGCTGGTCAGCACCGCGTCCTTCGGTTCGACGCCTTCGTTTTTCAGGGAGATCTGATGCACCTCCGCGTCAAACCCCAGGGGCACAAAAAACAGCTGGGAAGCCCGCAGGTCCTTCTTCTTTCCGGTAATGGCCGTATACCCCATGCCGTGGCGGCAGGAATAGGCGTCCAGCTCCGTCTTCACCGGCTTCCAGCCGGGATTCCAGACCGTCTCTCCGTCTTTGATGTAGAAATATCTTCCCCCGTTGTCCACCGGCATATTGTTATACCTGTACCGGGTGATCCGGCGCAGCCGGGCATCCCTGTAAAAGCAGTATCCCCCGGCTGTGTTGCTGATCAGCCCGAAGAACTTTTCGCTGCCCAGATAGTTGATCCAGGGATAGGGCGTCCTCGGAGTTTCGATGACATATTCCCGGGCACTGTCATCAAAATGGCCGTACTTCATGATCCTTCCTCCGCATCCGTACAATTCAGTCTATCCTATAATATATTATCCTTTCCGATTGATTTCCCTGCCAATTCATGATATTTTAATGGAAAAGAATCCGAAGAGGTAGTCAGCATGAAAAACAGCATTGTGGTGATCGGAACCACCTTTGTGGATATCAAGGGATATCCCTTTGCCAAATATATTCCGGGCGGCCGAAATGCCGGACGCGTGGTTCAGGTGCACGGCGGCGTCTCCCGGAATGTGGTGGAGGATATCGCCAACGTGGAGCTCCGCCCGACCTTTGTCACCGTGGTGAATGACGACGGCGCCGGCCTGGACGTGCTGGAAAAGCTGGCCCGCCATAAGGTGAACATCCGCTATGCCCGCCGGGTTCACGACAGCATGGGCACCTGGCTGGCCGTTTTTGATCATACCGGGGATGTGATCGCTTCCATTTCCAAGCGTCCCGACCCCTCCGCGATCTCCGATATTCTCCGGGAGCAGGGGGATGAAATCTTCGCGGAGGCGGATGCCGTCGCCGTGGAAGCGGATATTGACGACGGCATTATGAAGCAGATCCTCTCTCTGGCGGAAAAGCACAGAAAGCAGGTCTATGCGCTGGTCTCCAATATGTCCATCGCCCTGGAGCGCCGGGACCTGCTTCGGAGCGTGGACTGCTTTGTCTGCAACGTTCAGGAAGCAGGCCAGTTCTTTTCGGAAGAATATACCCATCTGACCCCGGAAGAGCTGTCCCGCTGTCTGGCGGACCGGGTCAGAGCCGGCGAGCTGCGCCGCATGGTGGTGACCCTGGGCGGTCAGGGCGCGGTCTACGCGGACGCGGACGGCTCCAGCGGTGTCATTCCGGCCCTGAAGGTGGACGTCATCGATACCACCGGCTGCGGAGACGCCTTCTTCGCGGGCGTATGCATCGGACTCACCTACGGAAAAACACTTCCGGAATCCTGCCGGATCGGAACCCGCCTGGCCGGCTCCGTCATCACAACCAGGGAAAACGTGTGTCCCCGCTTCCTGCCGGCGGAGTTCGACCTGCCTGAGCCGGACGCCCAGCCCTGATTTCTCCTCCCGGAGGCGAGGCCGTCGCCCCCGGGTTTCTGTTTCCCTCCGCTGACTGACTCTTTTTTTCATCTCCGCCGGAGAAAACCGAACCAAAGCCCGCAAAAGGGGGAGGCGCCTTCACAGGCCTGCCTCCCCCTTCTTTTCGTTGCCTTCAGCGGCTTCCGCCTTCTTCCCGCAGCGCCCGGATCGCCCTCGGAATGGCCGCGGCGGTATCTCCCGCCGTCATGGACGCATCCCCCATGCCCTCCTGCGCGATTTCTCCCGCCCGGCCGTTCAGCCAGGCGCCGGCCGCGGCCGTCAGCGCGGTCGGCTCTTCCGGGTGCGCTCCGAAGAGGGCTGCCAGCACGCCGCTGAGCACGTCTCCGCTGCCGGCGGTGGCCATGCCGGCACAGCCCCGATCCGTCAGATAGGTCACATGCCCGTCCGTCACCAGGGTAGCCGGTCCCTTCAGCAGCAGCGTGACCCCCTGTTCCCGGGCAAAGTCTTCCGCGAGCCTCAGGCCTTCCGCCTGAATCTCCGGAACGGTTCTGCCCGTAAGCCTGGAAAATTCCCCCGGGTGCGGGGTCAGAACCACCCGGCAGGCGGCCTGCCGCAGCAGCTCCGGTCTCTCCCGGAGAAGCTCCGCCATGGCGTTCAGCCCGTCCGCGTCCACGATCAGGATGCCGGTGTAATGCTCCAGCAGGAAAGCCAGTCCCCGCCTGGTTCCCTCCGAATTCCCCATGCCCATGCCCATGGCGATGCAGCGCAGGCCCCGCATCAGTTCCGCCCATTCCTCCTCTTTGAAGCCGTTCCCGGTTCCCTCCTCCGTCAGCGGAAACAGGGTGCTCTCCAGAATCAGGGGCATCAGCGGTTCGCAGAGGGATCGGGGAACCCCGATCTTCACCACGCCGGCCCCCGCGCGCATGGCCCCGGCGGCCATGGCCGCCAGCCGGACCGCTCCGCTGTACCGCAGGCTTCCGCCGATCAGTCCCACATATCCATAGGTTCCTTTGTTGGCAAAGTGCTCCCGGGGCGGGAAGAAGGATGCCGCGTCCGCCGCCTCCAGCAGAAACCGGGCCGGCCCCAGCGGCGCGATGCCGATCTCCACATTTTCCCTGCGGGCCATCAGGTCCATCGCCCGGTTCAGAAAATGCCCGGGCTGATAAAAACCTACGGAAACGGTCAGATCGCTTCTGACCGCCTTTTCCGCCATCCCGCTGTCCCCGTTCAGACCGCTGTTGATATCCGCGCTGACCACATACGCGCCGCTTTCGTTGATCAGATCGATCATTCTGGCAGCCTCGCCCGTTGCGTTTCCCCGAAATCCGGTGCCGAAAATACAGTCCGCCACGGACCCGCAGCCCCTCAGGGAAACCGTATCCCGCCACAGCCGTTCCGGAATGTTCCGTTCCCTGCACCGATCATGCCAGTACGCCCCGTCCGGGGTAAACCGCTCTGACTCCAGCAGCAGCTCGCAGGGAATCCCCGTCTCCCGAAGCAGCAGGGCCAGCACATATCCGTCCCCGGCATTATTTCCCTTGCCGCAGACCACGGCCACCGGAGGCTTCCACGCCGCCGCCCGGAAAATGCCTTCTCCCGCCCGGCCCATCAGCTCCCGCCCCGGCGTCCCCGCCGCGATGGTTGCCGCGTCGCTTTCCCGCATGCTTTTTACATCCAGAACCCGAATCATTTTTTTACTCCTGCTTTTTCCGCTTTTTCCGCTTTTCCCGCTTTTTCGAAAGCCTTTCCCGGCGCCCCGCTGCGCGATGGGCTGCCGGCCGCGTTTCTCCGGCTCACGGCTTACTCATAGATGATCTCAAACCTCCGGCCCTCCAGCTCCTCCGCCGCTTTTTCCATCTCCCGGCTCAGGGTCACCGATTCCAGCAGGGGCATTTCCAGCAGCGGACGCAGATCCTTCACCGGCGTTGCCGGCATCTTCAGATGCCGCAGGCCGCTGTGGACCGCAAGGGGGCCCAGATCCGTCACCGCAGTATGGGAAATATCCAGCGTTTCCAGCCGGGTTACCCCCGCCAGTTCCTCCAGATCTGTGATGCCCGTCCAGCGCAGCGCCAGGGAAATCACGCTTCTCCGCCCCAGATACCGCCAGCTTTCCGTCGGGTTGGAGAGATCAAGATAGTCAAAGTTCCCCAGCCGCTCCAGGATCCGGGGATCATAGTTCCGCACGTCGCACAGGTCCAAAAAGGCCAGCGCCGGGCAGTCCGCCAGGGGAGAGAGATCCCGGACCGGATTGTCATTCAGCCCCACCAGGGTCAGCTTCTTCTTTCCTCCCAGCACAGAGATATCCCTGATCTCATTGTGCTTGAACTCCGCCATGATCAGATGCGTCAGTCCCTCCAGGGCGGAGAGATCCTCCAGCTGCTGAGCCGCCACGCAAACCTCCTCCAGGCCCGGCATCTGTGCCAGATCCGCCAGATCGGTCATGGTGCCCCGCCCCGGTCTTTCTTCCGCGTACCATCGGTTCACCGCCGCGTAAAAGCTTTCCGCATCCGGAAATGCCTCCCCCGCCAGGATATAGATTCCCCGGACCTCCGCCAGCCTCTCCCGGGAAAAGAAATCCCCTTCCCCGAGTCCAAGGCTCATCCGCGCCGCCTCTTCCACCAGCGGCTCCGCGAAAACGGACTGCTGCCGTAGGCCCCGGACCTCCGCCGTGCCCAGGATGCTCAGAAAGGCAAGCAGCAGCATTCCGATCAGCGCGCCCCAGATTCCCCGTCTCCGCCTGCTCTCCGGCCGGGCGGCCTCCAGGGCCTTTTGCGCCTGCCGGGCGGTCTGATACCGCCGTTCCGGGTCGAAGGCGGTCATCCGCCGAAGCGCCCTGTCCAGGGGCGGAGAAGCGTCCTTTCCGGTCCGCTCCAGCAGCCAGCGCATCACCTGTCCCAGACTGTACAGGTCTGACCGGGCATCCGTCTGCTGAAAGCCGTACTGTTCCGGAGGCGCGAAGCCCTGGGTCCCCATGATCAGGGTATCCGCGTCCTTTTCCGAATACTCCCGGGCGATCCCGAAATCGATCAGAACCGGGCTTCCGTCCTCCCCGAGGATGATGTTCTGGGGCTTTACGTCCCGGTGAATCACGGGCGGCCTTGCGGAATGCAGCGTCTCCAGCTGTCCGCACAGCCGGATGCCCAGCTCCCTGATCTCCGCCTCCGTCAGAGGCGCCCGGGCCGCCCGCTCCGCCAGGGATTCTCCCTCCGCATACTGCCGAACCACGCATCTCATGGTTTCGCCGCAGTATTCTCCAATGAACGCGGGCAGCTGCGGCGCCTGCAGCCGCCGCAGCGCTTCCGGCTCCCTTCTGTCATACAGGGGATGCTCCCGCAGAAAGCATTTTACCGTCACCCTTTCTCCGGTCCTCCGGTCCCGGGCCAGCAGGGTTTCCGTATCCCCGGAGCCTGACATGCGCTCCAGCAGCTCGAATCTCTCCGTCAGCGCCTCCGGATATTCCCCCTCCTCCGGCAGCTGCAGCGTTTCCAGCTTATCCATGCTTCATCCCCCCAGCAGCGAGATCTCATGCTTTTCCAGGATCTCCTGGGTTTCCATCATGTCATATCCGTTCTTCAGGCAGAAGATCAGGGCCGCATCCCGCTTCAGCCGGGGATACAGGGGACTTCTTCCCGCCGCCTGCAACAGCTGCTGGGTTTCATCCAGGGACAGCCCCAGGCCCAGCGCCAGCTGAATCACCTTGTCCCGGGAAGGGCGCCGGGTGCCGTTGAACAGCTGATGCCCATAGGTCCGGTCAATCTGCGCCCGCTGGATGACCCGCTCCGGCACCATCCCCCGGCCTTCGCAGAAGGACCGCAGCAGCTCCGGAAAGGCCTCCGGCCGCAGATACGGCTCGTTGCGCTGCAGAAAGGCGCTCAGATTTTTCGTCCGCAGAATCTTCTTCAGCAGGGAATCGGTGCTGACCTTCTCCGGCATGGCGCCCTCCTTCTTCCCCCTCCGGGGCTTTTTCCTTTGTCCATATTCTTTTCCTCTCTGCCCTCAGGCTCTTTATATCACAGGTCCGCCGGGATGGCAAGCCATCCGAAGCGCTCGGATCCCCTTCGCCTTGAAAAGCGCCTCCCTGGGACTCCCCGGGAGGCGCAATAAGCCTTTTCCGTGATCTCCGCTGTCCCGCTTACGGCGTCGGAATGAAGTACAGGCCCTCCACCCCTTCCGCGAAGGCCTCCAGCCAGCTGCCCGCCGGGCCGAAAACGTATACCGGACCGCAGCCCTGCAGCGGATTTCCTTCGAAGGCAGCGCCCTCCGGCAGTTCCAGCTCCTTCAGATTCGGGCAGTCCGCAAAGGCCCTGTCCCCGATCCGGGTCACCCCCGCGGGAACGATGATCTTTTCCGCCCCGGTCCCCGCGAAGGCTTCCGCTTCAATCTCCCTCAGCCCGGAGGGCAGGCGGAGCACCGTCGCGGCCGCCGCCCTGGGCATCACCGTCACCTGAATCCGGTCCATGGAGCCATTCCAGCCGATCGCGTTGGCGGACACCATCAGCCAGTACGCGCCGGGCTCCGCCTCCAGGGTGCCCACCCGGATGATTCCCTGCTCATCCGCCCCGAACCAGGGCAGGTCGGAAAAATCCTCTCCCACAGGAACCAGATGCGCGCCGAAAGAGACATTCTCAACCTCCCCGTACCGGCTTGTCACCGTCACCAGCAATGCATCTCCCCGCTGTGCTTCCGTTTCCGCCACGGTAAATTCCGGAGCGTCCAGGGTTCCCCTCGGCGGGTTCACCAGGACGGGCACCGCGTTGGTGAACCCTTCCCAGGGCACATTCTCCCAGTCGAAGCCGGGCGCGTCCGGGTCCACCGGCTCCCGGGTGTACCGGCCGTAGAAAACATGGTAGCCTTCCTCCCACATGGCCCAGTAATCTGTCAGGGTATCCCCCGGGGCGCTCGTCCAGCCCTGGCCGTCGTGGATGCCCACCGCCGTGGCGCCGGGCACCATCACCGATACCTCGATGTCCTCAAAGATCTCCGCCTCAGTTTTGCTGACCGTCAGCCTTCCTGCAGGCGCTCCCTCGGACACGGTGACCACCTGCTCCGCAATGCCCAGGGCGTAGCCCCTGGCGCCGGGGAACACATACCCCGTAATATAGTATATTCCCGGCTCCAGCGCGTCGGCATCCACCTGCCAGACTGCGGTATAGCCTCCGTCTGCTTCCCTTTCTTCCAGAAAATCGTAATCCTGCAGATTTCCTTCCGCGTCCTCCAGATAGCACTCCGCGTATCCGTCCGTACCCCTGAAGTCGCAGGTCAGCGCCATGGTCCAGCTTTCATCCTGCCGGACGCTCTCCGGCGCCTCCAGGGAGGCGCCCATGGGGCCGTAAGGCGCGGTGACGCTGATCTCCAGCGTTTCTCCGATCTGAACCCAGTCTCCTTCCCCTTCATTCCCTTCTCCGGGATAGAAGCCATAGGCCATCACCCGGTATACCCGCTCCCAGTTGGGAACCACCCGGTCCACCAGGGTATCACCCTCGGCTTCAAACCAGATGTTGTCCGGGCTGGCGTAGCACAGCCGCATGGCCGTCGCCCCCGGCGCCCAGGCGGAAAAGATCATCGGCTCCTGGGTCAGGTATTCCGCTTTGCCGGATTTGAAGACCGGCTCCTCCCGCCAGTCCGCCGGCTCCGTGACCGTGAAGTCGTATCCCCTCTGGTCCCCGTGCCAGCCGTACTTCCTGGGATCCACATACAGCCGGTAATTCCCCGGCGCCAGCGCGTCCGTGGGCAGCGCCGTCAGCAGCGGTTCCCGCAGATCCTCCAGCTGCATATCGATCAGGAGCGCATCCTCCGTATTTCCGTCCGGCCGCAGCCGGCGCACCTGGATTCCGTATCCCCATCCGTTTTCCACCGGAGAGATCCGGTAGGCCAGCATTTCTCCCCGGGCCACCGTCGTCCCCTCCGGGAATTCCATGTCCGGTGCGTCCAGATCGCCGTAATAAATCACCTGAACCGTCACCGTGTTTCCGGTCAGGCTCCAGTCCAGGCCGTTCCAGTCGAAATCCTCCAGGCTGTGGTATGCGTGCCACCAGTCCACGACGGCCGGATCCGTGCTAGCCTGCACCAGGAAGGTGTTGCTTCCCCCCTGGTGCACTCCCAGATACCATTCCCATGGTTTTTCCCCGGAGAATCCGTAGACCCAGTCGCTGGTGCTGTTTTTGACCCGCACCGCCGTCACGTCCTCCGGCGCCTCCACGGTCACCCGCAGTTCCTGGTGCAGATAGGCCTCCACCTGGCTGCCCTCCGTCTCGCCTTCGACCCGCATCACCAGGCTGTCGCTGAAGGTGGCCGGATCGATCACCAGCATTTCCGTCTCCCGGTACCCGTTATCCTTGCCCACCGCGTTCGCGCTGATCCACAGCCGGTAGGTTCCTGTCCGGCTGAATACGCTTCCGTCAAAAATCAGCGCCGTGGCGTCCGGGTCCGAGGCGTCCCGGTTCTCATTCACCAGATCCTCCCAGTCCCATCCGTTCTCCGAATACCGGATGCCGATCCCGTACGACTCGGCCCCGTTGATGGGCGCAAAGCTGCCCTCCAGGCCGCTCCCCATCTCCAGCACCGCCGGAATATTCTCCGGCACCGGCTGCTCCAGCGCGCCGTCGGAGGTAACCGTGAAGGTCCGGGTCAGGATCCCGGGCTCTTTCTCCCCGGGCTGCCAGTAATACAGGGTGAAGGTGTATTCGCCGCCGGCGCCGCAGCCCCAGTCCCAGCTGTACCAGGCGCTGTCGGCCCGGTCGTCCCTTACATCCAGCCAGTTGGGATCCCGGTTCCACCGGATCTCCAGCCGGAAGTGGTCGCATCCCGGGGCGGCGGCGCTCACGATCACATTCTCGCTGGTCTGCATGGTTTCCCGGCTGAATTCCAGCACCGCCTCCGGCAGGGCGCCCTCCGGCTCCAGTACTGTGAAGGGCAGAATCGTCCCGCTGCTATCCACGTTCTCCCCGTCGGCACACACGTTCAGATAATAGGTGCCCGGATCCATCACCAGGGTGTTTAGCCGCCCTTCCCCGCTCCCGTGGAAATCCAGATGCCGGAGGTTTTCCCAGCCAAACCAGGTTCCCTCTTCGTTTCCCTTCAGCCGCATCACGTCCAGCCAGTACCAAAGGCCGTCTTCCAGCGGCTCAGTCACCGTGACGGTGACCGTCTCCCCCTGCCGCACGCTGTTTTCGGACAGCTGAACCACAGGCTCCGGCAGCTGTCCGAGTTCGCTCTCCACATGCACCCGGATCACATTGCTCAGCCCGGTCCAGGCCAGGTCCTCCCATCGGAAGCTGCCCCAGTCAAAGTCCTCTTCCCGCCAGACCGGATCCGCGTCCGTCCTCTGGACCGCCAGCACATAGTCCCCGCTTCCGAAGCCCGTCCGCCATTCCGCGGTCCCGTCCCGGCAGTCCTGATAGTCCCAGTTCCCGTTCCGCAGCAGCCGCAGCGCCGTGGCGCCCGAAGCCTGCGCCCGAAGGATCAGATCCCGGCTGCTGGGCCAGGAAGCGATGTCCTCCGTGCCGCCGTTCACCGTCAGGGTGACGGCTCCCGGCGCCGCCGTCTCCTGCCGCAGGAACCAGTATTCACTGCTGCCGCTCTCATGCAGCGGCGCGTTGGTCCATGCGCTCAGCCTGTACCGTCCGTTCCACGGGAACAGCCCCGCCGGCAGATGCAGCGCCGTCCGTCCGGACACCGCCTGCCGGTCCGTCCGGAAGAGTTCCATCCAGTCCGCATCCTCCGGGCAATACTCCAGCCGGATTCCGCATTCCTCCGCCTGGGGGTCCAGCAGAATGACGCCCGCCAGCCCCTCCTCCGGGCCGATGACGGAAGGCATCCCCAAAAAATCCGGCTTTTCCAGTCTGCCCGCCTGGGAAGCGTTCACGGTCAGCGTTTTCACCGCCGCTTCGTAAAAATCTTCCTCCTCCCGGGCCTGCAGCCTGACCGTATACTCCCCCGGCTCATAAACGCACCACCGCTCCAGGCAGCCGAAGGGGCCTTCCCGGTTCTGAACATCCAGCCAGGTCGGGTCCTGCGTCTTCTGAATCACAAAGCGCAGCTCCTCCGCTTCCGGCACGTATCCCGCGATCTCCAGGCTTTCCCCCGCCTGAACCGCCTCTTTGCTCAGCCGCAGGGCCGTTCCTGTCGCCTGTGCCGGCTCCGTGATGCTGAATGCCAGCCGCGTGGGCCGGTTCTGATATCCGACAGCCCCCGCGAACACGTCCATCACATAGCTTCCGGGGGCATATCTCGCCGCCGGGAAGGTCAGGGTATTGTCCTCCGCGAACTGCATCTGATCGATCCATTCCACCTCGTCCCCTTCCCCGGGAACGCCCACGTCCGCCCAGTACCATTCGTCCAGGCCCTGATCCTGGGTGATCCTCACCTTCAGCCAGTCCAGCCCGGAAGCGGTGTTTCCACCCTGCCAGGCCGCCGAAGGCTCTTCTGCCTGCCCGCTGGAGAACACCCGCAGCGTAATCCGGCTGCTCTCCGCACCTTCATCCCAGTTTGCCTCTTCCTCCTGAGACCACAGATCCGTCCCCTCCGGGTAATCGTCATATCTTGCCTGAATCCAGAGGGTAAAGCTGCCCTGCTGGTACATCCATTCCTGTTCGATGAAGGTTGTGTTCCAGTCCCGGGATTCCCAGCAGGCCTCCATCCTGGTCCCGTCCCCCTCCGTCCTGAGCAGCCGCACTGCTGTCGCTCCGGGAGCTTCCATGGTCAGATACACCTGTTCGTTGGCAAGCACCGTCTGCTGAGTCTCCGCGCTGCCGTCCAGCTTCAGCGTCACGGTGTTTCCCGTCGTCCCCGCGGCCCCGGCGGTCGAGCATAAAGCCCCGCAGCAAAGCAGCAGGATCAGGGCCGTCAGCAGCGTGCACCACGTTCTCTTCTTCATGTTTATGTTCCCCCATTTCCCATGGACTCATATGTCATGAAACAGAACTTTCAGATTTTCCTTTCCCGTACTTTCTTTCGCTTTTTCAATCTTCCCGACTTTCCCGCATTATAGCAAATCCCTCCGCGGAAAAGGGATGCAGGCTGCACACATTTGGTATTTTCTTTTTTCCTGTCAAGTTCGGGCTCCCCGTCCTTCACGCATGGCATCAAAGGTCTCTGTCAGGGGATCGTTTTTTCGTTTGGCGGTTCGCCGCCGGCCTGTTTCCATACGCGACATGTCCTTCCGATCAGAAGGGCAAAAAAAAAGAGAACCGGAGTCTTCCGGTCTCTTTTGATCCGTTCCATCGTTTTTTCAGCGGGCCTGCTCCTCCCCTTTTCCGCGGAAGAGCCATTTTCGGACCACGGCGATCACAGGCTTCATGTACCATGGCCTGAGGGCGTGGTCCGCTTCCTTCAGCGTCCTGATGATCGGCAGATGCTGCGGGCAGTGCCGCTCGCACTTTCCGCAGCCCACGCACTGAGAGGGAAAGGGCGCCTGGCGACGGAGGGAAACGGCCTGCACATATTCATGGAACCCGGCCATCCGGTTCTCCGTGGCCATCAGATTATAGGCCCGGAAGGCGCCGGGAATATCCACTCCCTGGGGACAGGGCATGCAGTATCCGCATCCGGTGCAGCCCACCTTCAGGCGGGCGTTAATATCCTGCTTCAGCGCCTCGATCAGCCGGCGTTCCTCATCCCCCAGGCAGCCCGGAAGCGCCTCGGAAGCCACCCGGCAGTTCTCTTCCAGCATTTCCATGGAATTCATGCCGGACAGAACCGTGGTCACTTCCTTCTGATCCCACAGCCACCGGAAGGCGAGCTCCGCGGCGCTGCGGCCGCCGCCTTCCCTTCGGATCCGTTCTCTGGCCGTTTCCGGAAGCAGGCTCACCAGCTTTCCGCCGCGAAGGGGCTCCATAATCACCACCGGGATTCCCCTGGCCGCCGCCGCAAGCAGTCCTTCCCGGCCGGCCTGGGTGACCTCGTCCAGGTAATTATACTGGATCTGGCAGAAATCCCAGTCGTAGGCCTCCAGAATCTTCAGGAACATCGGCGTATTGCCGTGGAAGGAGAAGCCGATCTGCCGGATGGCGCCGCTTTTCTTCTTTTCGTCAATCCATTCCCGAATCCCCAGGGCGCACAGCTTTTCCCACGCGCCCAGATCCGTCAGCATATGCATCAGATACTGGTCCACATAGTCGGTCCGCAGTCTCCGCAGCTGCTCCTGGAAATACTTTTCGATGGCACCGGCGGATTGGATCAGATACTGAGGAAGCTTCGTTGCGATCATGACCTGTTCCCGCAGGTGATTTTTTTCCAGAATCCGGCCCAGGCACTCCTCGCTGCCGGGGTAGATATACGCGGTATCAAAATAATTGACCCCCAGCTCCACGGCCCTCTGGATTTCCCGCTCCGCCTCCTCCTGATCGATCCTGGATCCTTCCTTCGGGAAGCGCATGCATCCGAATCCCAGCGCGGACCATTCCCGTCCGCCTGTTCCCTGTCTGTACTGCATTATGTTCTTCTCCCTTCGCCCTTTCCGGGCTTTTTCTCCTGGGTATTCATGGCTCATCTTATTCCGGAACATCCGCCGAAGTTCAAAGCCGCCGTGCGTTCCAGGGCATGGGCCTTGAAACGGTTTCCTGCCAGGGATGGGAAACAGCTTCCTCCATCTGAAGCCAGAAGCAGGCGTCCCACAGGGCCTCCTCCAGGGGATAGGGACAAGGCCCTCCGGAAAGGAAGTCCCCCATGTCTTTCCGCGGCCGCAGCACCCCGCCGCGGCGCATCTTCACGGATCATTCCTCGCGGCATCCTTCAGTCCCCTGTCAGAAGCAGCTCTAGCTTTTCATCGTCGTATTCCACCTCATTGGAAAAAACGCGGGCCTTTTCGATGAGATCGGGAATCGATGCTCCGTCCCATCCCTCGGTAATCCGGTCAAAAGCCCGGTCCACCAGGCGCCTGCGTTCTTCCACCCGGCCGTCATACAGGGCGTCTGCGAAATGGCGATAGATCAGATACTCCCGGAGTCTGGCCGCGGGGCCGGTCTCCGCCACGGAAGCAAGAAGCTGATTCCGGCAGCTTCTCAGGGCGGCTTCCTCCGCCGAAGGGGCCTCCGGCTGCTCCGCCGTTTCTTCTGATACGGGGACAAGGCGCATCGGATGAGAAGCCGTCAGAATCAGCCTGGCTGCTTCCTCGCAGGCCATTCCCAGACCGATTTCGATCCGGTCGGACCAGTAATTCCGGAAGCGCGGGTGATCCGCGCAGATCTGGCACAGCGCGTCTTTTCCAGCCTCCAGAATAATCTCGCACAGATTCTGATCGGTTAGGAACGGACATCTTTCCTCCGGGGAAAGAATAAAATGAGGCTCCGGTTCGGAATCAATGCAGCGCCTCAGCTTTTCCCCCAGCGGGCCCTCCATGGTCCGGTATCGTTTCAGCGTTTCAGGATCCACGTCAATCTCCCAGCCCGCACAGCAGGTGTGCCTGCAGGCCCCGGCGATACACCGGAACCCGGAATAATAATCCGGCGCGAACACCTTCATTGCACACATCCGACGTTTTTTTCCTTCCTTTCACCGCAGGAGTCAGGGCTTCTCGCATTCTTTTTTTCATGGAATCATCGGCAGAAAGGCCACCCGATGCCTCTCCATCTCCACGTGGGTTTCGTCCCGGAACCCCACGCCCTCCTCCCGCAGCAGCTCCGCCTGCCGCCGGGCCCCGCCGAAGGCAAAGGCGTCGGAAACCGCTCCGTCCTTTTTT
>CAZMFY010000040.1:0-14401 GCA_964565635.1 uncultured Oscillospiraceae bacterium | reverse complement strand
AAATGACCAAGGGTATCGCCGGCTCCCTGAAGCTCAAGGATCTGGCCGGTGTGACCGATATCAATGACGCCCGCTACGACGCGCTGGTCAAGCAGATCCCGGTGAACACCCTGATCGCGAAGCTGGCCAAGGGCGGATCCGCTTCCGACTATATCCCCGAAATCGAGAACCCCGTGGTCTATCAGAACGACGGCCCGAACGGCTTCGGCGGACGTCTTTCCGGCCGCGGCAGTTATGCGGAAGACAAGAATGCCGGCTTCAACATGGGCACCATGGCCAATGAAACCCTCATGGCCTCTACCTGGAACAAGGATCTGATCAAGGCCTGGGGCGAGCTGCTGGGCAACGACGGCCTGATGAGCGGCAACTGGAGCATCTGGGGCGCCGCCGCCAATACCCATCGTTCCGCCTGGAACGGCCGCAACTTCGAATACTATTCCGAAGACGCCATGCTGAGCAATGTGATGTGCGCCGCCGTGATCGAGGGAAGCCTCAAGTACGGCGTCATCATCGGACCGAAGCACTTCGCCTTCAACGACCAGGAGACGCAGCGTTCCGGCGTGGCCCCCTACATGACTGAGCAGAAGGCCCGTGAGAACGAGCTGCGCGCCTTCCAGGGAGCGTTTGAGGACAAGGGCGCCCTGGGCATCATGACTTCCTTCTCCCGGATCGGCGCGACCCCCGTCAACGGGCACATCGGTCTGCTGAAGAACATCCTGCGCGGTGAATGGGGCTTCAAGGGCCTGATGTCTACCGACATGATGAACAGCGCCGGATACTTCCGTCCCGAAATGATCATTGCCTCCGGCGTCACGCAGATTGCCGACTTCTCCACCAACGAAACCATGCAGCAGGTCACAGCCACCTGGAATTATATGACCTCTGAACTGGTTCAGAAGAATCCCGGATTCGTTGCGCTGGCCCGCGAAGCCATGAAGTATCAGCTGTATGCTTTCGCAAACAGCGAAGTGGCCTCCGTCAGCTTTGAAAAAGTAACGCCCTGGTGGGAGACGGCCATGAATGCTGCTCAGTACGGCTTCCTTTGCCTGGGCATCCTCAGCTGCCTGCTGTATCTGGTCAGCTCCATGAAGAAGAAGGAGGGAAAATAATGGCTGCTAAGAATGTGAAGAAGTCCTGCGTGATCGCTTATGCGCTCATGGCGGTGCTCGCACTGATCTCCCTGATCGTGTATGTGAACAATAACGGTTATATTTCCACGGCTCCCACAGCCAAGGATGAGTTCTTTCAGAGCTATAACGTGCACGCTTCCCTGATTACATGGCTGACCATTGGCGGCATTGCCTGCGCCGTGCTCTCCGTGGTTTCCGCGCTGTTTGTGGAACAGAAGGGGATCGCCGCGCTGTGCACCGACGTGCTGCGGGTGGCCGCCCCGGTGCTGATCATCGTGGCCCTGGCCTACTTCCTCACCGACCGGGTGGATGGATTCGGCTATGTGTACGGTTCCAATCTGGCCCTGGGCAAGGATGACGCGTTTACGGCAGGAAGCCAGAGCATTCAGGGCATCGTGCTGTACTGCGTGACCTGGCTGGTGGGCATCGTAGGCGCCTTCATGACCATGAAGAAGAAAGCCTGACAAGCAGTCTCTGCGGGGCAGCGGTTTAGGCCGCTGCCCTGCTTTCAGTTCGGAATGGAGCGGATAAACATGTTAAAAATTCGGAAATTTACCGTGGAACATCTGCACGAGGGATGCGTGACGGATCAGAAGAATCCTACCTTTGCCTTTGCCGTGGACAGCGACCGGAAAGGAGCCAAAATCCAGAGCGTGCAGCTTTCCGTGAACGGCTGGAGCACACAGCCCGCGCAGCAGCAGGGCATCGTCTATGAGGGGCCGGCGCTGAAGCCCTTCACGCGCTACGAGGCTTCGCTCCGGGTTCAGGACGAGGCGGGAGAGACGGCGGAAGGCGGCCTGACCTTTGAAACCGGACGCATGGATACGCCGTGGCAGGCGCAATGGATTTCCGACGGCGATTACCATTTTCAGGAGGAGGGCGTTTCTCCCATCCCCATGGTCTTCCGCAAAAAACTGGAAATCAAAAAGCCGCTGCGGAGGGCTGCGGTGTATGCTACGGCGCTCGGCATCTATGAGCTGGAGGTGGACGGACGGAAGCTGGGCAGCCAGTACTTCGCGCCGGGCTTTACCTCCTATCCCTCTCACCTGCAGTATCAGACCTATGACGCCACCGGCCTGCTGAAGGACGGAAGCCTGCTGACGGCCACGGTGGCGGGCGGCTGGGCTGTGGGATCCTTCGTGTTCACAAGAAAGAACCGCTACGCGGCGGACCGGCAGGCCCTGCTGCTTGAGATTCGCCTGGAATATGAGGACGGGGAGATCCAGACCGTGGGAACGGACGCCTCCTGGCAGGTCAGCGAGGAGGGGCCGGTGAGGATGGCGGATCTTTATGACGGCGAAACCTATGACGCGTCGCTGGATCCGAAGGCGGTTCAGTGGCGGAAGGCATCTCCGGAAGCGCTGAGGGTTCACCCGGTCATCGAAGCCCAATATGGTTTGCCGGTGGTCGCCCATGAGCCGATGAAGCCTGTTGCGCAGCATCAGGCCGGGGATGAAACCGTCTATGATTTCGGCCAGAATTTTGCGGGCGTCGTCTGCCTGAAGATCCGGGGCCGAAAGGGGCAGACGGTGAAGGTCCGTCACGCGGAGGTCCTGAATCCGGACGGGAGCCTGAACGTTTCCTTCCTGCGCTCCGCCAAAGCCACGGCAACCTATATCTGCGCGGAGGGCGCACAGCAGTATTCTCCCAGATTCACCTATATGGGCTTCCGCTATGCCGGCGTATCCGGCATCGCCCCGGAAGATCTTGAAATCACGGCGGTGCCCGTGTATTCCGATCTGGAGGAGACCGGCGGATTCACCTGCTCCAATGAGATGCTCAACCGGCTGCAGCAGAATATCCAGTGGGGGGCCCGCAGCAATTTTGTGGACATTCCCACGGACTGCCCCCAGCGGGATGAACGCATGGGATGGACCGGGGATATCGCGGTCTTCAGCCAGACGGCCTGTTTCAATTTCGACATGGCCCGCTTCCTGGATAAGTGGCTGGCGGATATGCGCGCGGAGCAGAACAGGGGAGGAGGCTTCCCCAACACGGTTCCGGTGCATCTGTACGGATTCCCGGCCACCATGCCCCGCATGGCCATCGACTGGTGGGGCGACGCCTGCGTGATGGTGCCCTGGGCGCTGTATCAGGCGACCGGCGAAAAGCGGTATCTTGCCGAAAACTACGATATGATGAAAAAGTATGTGAAGGCATGCCGGTTCTGGGCGGGCTTCGGCCTGGGCCGCTACCGCTATATCTGGCATACGCCGGCGGTCTTCCACTTCGGCGACTGGGTGGCCCCGGACGTACAAAAGATGCAGCAGTGGCAGGCGCGCTCAAAATGGACAGCGACCGCATCCCTCTATCATACGAGCTCCATGACCGGAAAAATCGCCCGCATTCTCGGATACGGCGACGAGGCGGAAAAATATGAAAAACTGGCCGAAAAGGTTTCGGAGGCCTATATCAGCGTCTTTACCGACGGGCAGGGCAGGCTGAAGCAGGAATTCCAGACCGGCTATGTGCTGCCGCTGCAGTTCCGCATGTTCCCCGAAGGTGTCCAGGAAAAGGCGGCCGAGAACCTGAAGGAGCTGGTGAAAAAGAACGACTGGTGCATCGGAACCGGCTTCCCCGGAACGCCGTATATTCTGTTCGCGCTGGCGGACAACGGACAGCGGGAGGCAGCCTATCAGATGCTGATGAACACCCGCTGCCCTTCCTGGCTGTACGAGGTGAAGGCCGGAGCGACCACTATCTGGGAACGCTGGGACGGCCTGGACGAGAACGGCCAGTGTCCGATCGGCAACGATGGCACGGACCTGATGATTTCTTACAACCATTACGCCTCCGGCGCGGTGGGAGATTTCCTCTACCGCCGGGTGGCCGGGCTGGAACCGCTGGAGGCGGGGTACCGGCGCTTCCTGGTGAAGCCGGTTCCCGGCGGCGGACTGACACGGGCCTGCGCGTGGACGGAAACGCCCTACGGCAGGGTTCAGGCGGAATGGGAAATCAAAAACGGTCAGATGCTGGTGAAGGTCACCGTGCCTGTGGGCGCGGAAGGGGAGCTGGTGCTGCCTGACGGGGAGCGGATGATCCTGACGAGCGGCGTGCATGAGCATTCCTGCCCCGCCGCTGACCGATAACCGATTTTTTGCCGCCGCCGAGGCCTCGGCGGCGGAGATAGATTCATATCATTCAGGGAGGACAAAAACCGTGAAGCTTTTCTGGATCCTGTTTGTTCTGGCGGCGGCCATGCCGCTGCTGGGTCGGGCTGTCAGGAAAGGCGGACTGTTTTTGTCCTTCCTTTGTATTGCCTTCAGCTGCGCCGGGGCTGCGGTGTGCGTGCTGTCGGGAGAAGGACTGATGGCTGCGGGCACCGGGACGGCCGCCGTCCTGCTGACCGTTCTGTGGGCACGGGAAGGGGGCGAAGCACCATGAGCTTTGCTTCCGGTACGTTCCTGCTCTTTCTGCCGCTGACGGCCCTGCTGTACTGGGCGTGCCCGGCGAAAAAACGGTATCTGCTCCTCCTGGCGGCCAGCCTGCTGTTTTATATGGGATGGAGCGCGCCGTTGGCGCTGCTGCTCCTGGGTGAAACGGCCCTGTGCTACGGCGGGTGCCTGCTGGTGGAGAAGCACAGATCAAAGAGGCTGCTGGCCCTGCTGCTGGTGCTGGCGTTTACCCCCCTGTTCGTGTGCAAATATCTATATTTTTCCGCCGCGTCCCTTTCCCGGCTGACGGGATGGCCCGGATCCGGAACGCTGAACCGGCTCGCCGGCATCATTCTGCCCGTGGGCATTTCCTTTTATACCTTCCAGGCGGTTTCCTGCATGCTGGATATTTACCGGGGCCAGGGACGCCCGGAGAAGAACTTTCTGCGCTTTGCGCTGTTTGTGACGTTCTTCCCGCAGCTGGTGGCGGGGCCGATCGAGCGGGCCGGGGACCTGATGCCGCAGCTGAAGGCGGAAAAGCGATGGAATTCGGAGGACCTGGCCGCGGGGCTGCGCCTGCTGCTGTGCGGCTTTTTCAGGAAGATCTGCCTTGCGGATTTTGTGGGGCCGGTTGTGGACGACCTGTTTGCGCTGCGGAATCCGGACGGCATGACGGTTTTCCTGGCAGGCGTGCTGTTCGGCCTTCAGATCTATAACGATTTTGCGGGATATTCGGAAATCGCCATGGGAAGTGCCCGACTGCTGGGGATCCGTCTGACCAGAAACTTCCGGGAACCGTACCTGTCCAGGGGAATCCGGGATTTCTGGAGACGATGGCATATCACCCTGAACCGCTGGTTCCGGCTTTATGTCTATCAGCCCCTGGGCGGAAGGAAGCGCAGGATACTGTCGGTCACAGCGGTGTTTCTGCTCAGCGGCCTCTGGCATGGGGCTGACTGGACTTTCCTGGCCTGGGGCGCCTTTCACGCCCTGCTCTACGGCGGGGAAACCCTGCTGGAAAAAACGCGGAAAAAGCCGGTTCCCGCACTGCTTTCGGTGCCGCTCACCTTCCTGGCGGTTTCCGTTTCATGGATTCTGTTTCGTGCCGACGGTTTCCCGCAGGCGGTGGAAATGTTCCGAAGCCTGCTTTCGGCATGGCATCCGGCCGCGGCATGGCAGGAGACGGGAATCGGTCCGGAGCAGGCGGCGCATCTGCTGCTGATGCTTCCCGTGTCCTTTTTTGCGGGCCGATGGGCGTATTCGGAGGAGCGGCGCGCCTCCGTAAGGAGCATGACGATCTGCGCGCTGCTGGTGCTGCTGATCGGGCTGTCCTGGATGATGAACCTGAGAGACGGGACGCCGAATGCCTTTATCTATTTCCAGTTTTGACGGAGGACGCACGGATGAACAGAATTCATGAGAAAGTGCATCCGAATTCCGGAAATTCAGCCTGGAAATGGATGCTGCTGTTTTCGCCGCTGCTGGCGCTGGCCCTGCTGTTTCTGTGGATCCTGCTGATCCTTCCGGCCCAGTACGGCGCAACCTACCCGGCGGCGCTGCAGGACAAAAAAGCCCTGCTGGCCGAGCCCGGGGAAAAGAAGCGGATCATTACGGTGGGCGGATCCGGCGCGGCCTTCGGGCAGCGAAGCGACCTGCTGGAAAAGGTGTTTCCGGATTACCGGGTGATCAATGCCGGGCTGTACGCTGGCCTCGGCACCGGGCCGATGATGGATCTGACGCTGGGCGAAATCCGCCCGGGGGACGTTGTGATCCTTTCTCCGGAACAGAACAACCAGTCCCTGTCCGGCTTTTTCGGCGCCAGGACCCTGTGGCAGGCGGCGGACGGGGCGCCGGAGATCCTCCTCCGCATGAAGCGGGACCGGTGGAGCGCGCTGATCGGGGAGGCGCTGCCTTTTGCGGCGGAAAAGTTTTCTTTCTGGATCCAGGGCCAGGCGCCCCAGGGGGACGGAGTCTATGCGCGCAGCCACCTGAACCGGTGGGGCGACGTACTGGAGGCGGGACGGGAGACGAATGTGATGCCGGAGGGAATGGATCCGGACATGCCCATCCGCTTTGACGCTGACGGGATCACTCCCGGCTTTATCCGGGAGATGAACGCGTTTGCCCGCGCCTGCAGGGAGAAGGGGGCCAGGGTCTATTACCGCTTCTGCCCCATGAACCGGGAAGCGATTTCCGAGGAGGCCCTGCGGAACGCGCCGGCCTATTCGGAATGGCTGGCCCGGCAGCTGGAATTCCCGATTCTGGGAGGGGCGGAGGAAAGCATCCTTGACAGCGTCTGGTTTTTTGACACCAATTTTCATCTGAACGCCTCAGGGGCCGTGATCAATACGGCCCGCATGGCGGAGCAGATCGAAGAAGCGCTGGGCATTCCGGGGCATGTTTCCATTTCCCTGCCGGAGGCCCCGGCACCGCGCTCAGCCGCCTCCGGTTCGGGCAGCCTGCAGGACGCGGACTGCTTCCTGTTCGAGGAAAGGGACGGCGCGGTGAGGATTACGGGGCTGACCGAGGCGGGTCAGGCCAGGGAAAGGCTGACGATTCCCCATGAAATGCGGGGCCTGCCGGTGACCACCTTTGCCGCCTCCGTGTTCGCGGGAAATTCCCTCATCCGGGAAATTGTCGTTCCGTCCTCCGTGGTCAGGCTGGAAAACGGATCCTTTGCCGGGTGCACCGGTCTGCAGTCTGTGATACTGCGGCAGACGAGCCCCTCCGGCATCATTCCGGGGACCGATCTCCTTCAGGGAACGGACTGCGTGATCCTCGTGCCCGCGGAGGCTTACAGCCTGTATCAGACCAGTTATTTCTGGAGCGTGTACGGAAACCGGATCCGGGCGGAGCAGGAGGAATGGACCCCTGCGGCGGCGGCGGCGCCGGAAAAGGGCGCCGGGTCCGGAACCATGTATGCGGATGCCAACGGCGGGATTCCCATCGGGGGAGGGGAAACGCGGGTCAGCTTTTCCGTTTCCGCGGAGCATCTGCGGACCAATACGCCGCTGGGGCAGAAGCTTTTCCGGCGGGAGGGGTTTGTTCCCCTGTGCTGGAACACGGCACCGGACGGCACGGGAGACAGGATTCCCTTCGGAAGCCGGACGGACAGCGAGGATGGAAAAACGCTGTATATGACCTGGGTTCCCCAGACCCCCTCGGAGGAACTGACCTGGGAAATCCGGGACGGAGAAGCCTGGATTACGGGCTGCTCCCTGTCCGGCAGGCTCCTGGCGCTGCCGGATACGCTGGAGGGCTTTCCCGTGACCCATATTGCGGGCGGCGCCTTTGCGGATACGCAGATCGAGACGGCGGTTCTCCCTCCCACCCTGTTCGCGGTGGCGCAGCGGGCTTTTGCCGGCAGCAGCCTGCGGGAGCTGTGGCTGTACGACAGCCTCTTCTATGTTTATGAGGAATCCTTCGAGGGATGCGCTTCCCTGAGAACGCTGCATCTTTCCGCCGATACATCGCCCCGGTATTCCGTCAGCTATTTCGGCACCTTTGCGGATAAGCTCGACTGGCTGCGCCTCCATGAGTACGCGCCGAAGCTGGTGCTGGCCGGGGGCTCGGCCACCCGATACGCGTATGACAGCGAGCTTCTGCTGCAGGCGTTTCCCGGCCTGACGCCGGTGAATATGGGGGTGTTCGCCTACTGCGCGATGATGCCCCAGTATCGGATCATACAATGCTTCATGGGGGCGGGAGACGTGCTGCTGTCCGCTCCGGAGTTTGACACGGTAAGAACCCAGTTCTGCGTATCCAACGACATCGACGACCGCTTCTGGCCGCTGACGGAGGCGGATTACAGCTGCGTTTCCCTGCTGGATCTCAGACAGTATTCCGGCGTTTTCTCCAGCCTTTCGGCCTATCTGCATACCCGGAAGATGATGGCCGCCCGCAGCTATGAGGAATCTCCCGGCCGCTTTGACGATGAGGGAAATCCCGTTCCGGAACGGACCTATAACCGGTTCGGAGACTATACCCTGCAGCGACAAGGGGCTGAAAGGGATGAGCTGCTGCAGACTTATCTGGCGGATTATACGGAAGATGCCTTTCCGGATGCAACCGTGGAAGCCCTGAACCGGATCTATCGGGAATTCCAGCAGCGGGGGGTGCGGACCTTCTTTGTGTACGCGCCGCGGAACCATTCGGCCCTGACGGCGGAGAGCACGCCGAAAGCCAGGGCTCAGCTGGACCGCAGCCTCCGGGACCGGCTCTGCGTTCCGGTTCTGCTGGACATTGAGGAAAGCCTGTATCCGGCCACCTGGTTCTACCTGATCGACAATCACCTGAGCAATGAGGGGGTGCGGCTGCATATGCAGAAAATCCTTCCCGCGCTTTCCGCGGCCCTGGCGGGCGAGGAGCCTGAAACCGTTCCCTGAGATCCCGGGGATCCGTTTCATTTCCCGCACCATGGGCTGCCGCCTCCCTTTCACCGCCCTCTGAGCCGGATTCCGAAGGGTTTTTGATTCCTTGCTTGTTATTTCTTTCCATCAATGTTACAATCTGCGGGAAGAAAGAAAAACATGGGAGGGAAAACAGCCGTGATTCGGGTAGCTCTGGTGGAAGACGATGCGGGGTATCGCCGCCAGCTGGAAGAATACCTGGCCCGGTATCAGCAGGAGAACGACGAACCGATTCAGATCCGGTCGTTTTCCGATGGAGATGAAATCGTTGATAATTATACAGCCAGCTATGACATTATCCTGATGGACATTGAGATGCCCGTCCTGAACGGCATGAGCGCCGCGGAGCGGATCCGCCAGAAGGACGAGGAGGTGGTGATTATCTTCATCACCAATATGCCGCAGTTTGTCATGCAGGGATATAAAGTGGACGCGCTGGATTACGTGCTGAAGCCCGTCAGCTATTTTTCATTTTCCCAGCGCATCGCCCGGGCCGTCAGCCGGATGCGCAGAAGGCAGGAAAAATTCCGCATGGTCTCGGTTCGTTCAGGCATGCAGAAGCTCCGCATCTCCCAGATTATGTGGGTGGAGGTTCAGAATCATGACCTGGTCTATCATACCAGGACCGGCGATATCCAGAGCAAGGAAACCCTGGCCGAAGTGGAGGAGAGCCTGAATGACCCGGCCTTTTTCCGCTGCAGCAAGAGCAGCCTGGTGAACCTGGAATATGTGGACGGGATCTCCGGCAGCGACGTGCTGGTGGCCGGAAAGAGCGTGCAGGTGAGCCGGGCGCGAAAAAAAGCGCTGATGGACGCGCTGAACAATTATATCCATGAGGTGAGCAAATGACCACGCCGGGATATTGGTACGCCGCGGCGTATTGGACGGGCGGAATGGCGATCGCCTTTCTCAACCGGCGCAGACTCCAGGGATGGCGCTTCGCCGGGATGTCCGCGCTGCTGTTCGCGCTGCTGACGCTGTTCATGACGGCAACCGACGGGGTGGACAGGATCTATTTCATTCCGTGCATGCTGCTTGTTTTTGCGATTCTGGTGCTGCATATGTTCTCTCTGTGCGAGTTTAACGCATACGCGGCCGTGTATTTTTCCGTGCAGGCCTTCATTCTGGGGGAGCTGATGGCCTCCCTGGCGTGGCAGATCGCGTACTACCTGGGGATCACGGCCGGGCAGGGAGTGGCGCCTGCGTACGGAGATATCCTTCTGATCCTCGTCTGCGGCCTTGTGGCCGGGACGGCCTATTTCCTTCTGAGACGCTATAAGGAAGACAACGAAAGCCTGGAGATCAGCTGGAAGGAAATGTCCGCCGCCCTTCTGATCGGCCTGGGAACCTACGCGCTGAGCAATATGAGCTATATTTCCCAGGATTCCCTCTTCTCCAGCCGATTCCCCGCGGAAATATTCATTATCCGCACCTGCGTGGATCTGGGGGGCATGGCGGCGCTGATGACCTATCACATGGCGCAGCGGGAAGTGAAGGTAAAAATGGAGCGGGAATACCTCCAGCGCCTGCTGCACATGCAGGGAGAAAACTACCGCATGGCGGAAGAAAGCGTGGAACTGGTCAATCAGAAATATCATGACCTCAAGCATCAGATTGCCATCCTTCGGGCCGGGGCGAACACGCCGGAAGGAATCGAAACGCTGAATCGGATGGAAAATGAAATCAAAGCCTATGAAGCCCAGAACAAAACCGGCAACAAAGTGCTGGACACGATGCTTACCGCAAAATCCCTTCAATGCCAGCGGCAGGGAATCAGCCTGACCTGCGTGGCGGACGGGCAGGCGCTGGATTTTATGGATCCGCTGGATCTTTCGGCCCTCATCGGGAACGCCCTGGACAATGCCATGGAAAGCGTCCTGAAAATGGATGATCCGGGGAAACGCATCATTCATCTTTCCGTAGCGCGGCAGAAGCATTTTGTCAGGATCCGGGTGGAAAACTGCTATACAGGTTCCCTTCGGTTTGAGCATGGGAATCTGACGACCACCAAAGCGGATCGGAGATACCACGGCTTCGGCATGAAAAGCATCCGGCGCATCGTGGAAAAATACGGGGGATCCACGGCGATCGACGCGAGGGAGGGCTGGTTTGAACTGAGAATTCTGCTGCCCGACCATACACCGGCAGAAAAGGCGTAAGCATGCGGAGCAAACAGAACCCAATCAGATCACACGGGGAGGAAAGCAGATGGAATTCAAAGAGGTTATCAAAGCGCGCTATTCCTGCAAGAAGTATGCGGCCCGTCAGGTGGAGCCGGAAAAGCTGACGGCCATTCTGGAGGCCGGACGCCTAGCGCCTACGGCCAAGAACCTGCAGGAGCAGCATATCTATGTGGTCCAGTCCCCGGAGGGACTGGCAAAAATCGACAGCGTCACCCCCTGCCGCTACGGCGCGCCGACCGTTCTGGCGGTGGCCTTTGACCGGAAAAACGTCTTTACCTATCCCGGCGGGAAGCGGGACTCCGGCGTGGAAGACGCGAGCATCGTGGCCACGCATATGATGCTGGCGGCCGCGGATGAGGGCGTGGACAGCTGCTGGATCAATTATTTTGACCCGGAGAAGCTGGCGGAAGCGCTGAACCTTCCGGAGCAGGAGGAGGTCCTGATGGTGATGGATCTGGGCTATGCCGCGGAAGGCGCGGGGCCGCTCGCGAATCACGGCAGCAGAAAGCCTTTGACGGAAACGGTGACCTGCCTGTGAGCCGGGGCCACGGGCATGGAGGACGGAGGCCGGCGCGCCCCGGAGATGCCTGAAAAAAGACGCAGAAAGTGACGGAATAGCAGAGCATGAAATGGATCGAGTGGCTGAAGAGCCTGTTTCACAGAGGCAAAGCAACAGACCGGACGGAGACAAAGCCGGAACCGCAGCAGACGCAGCGAACCAGACGGACCTGCAAGGAGTGCGGGAAGACCTTTACCGTGGATCCCTCCTGGGAGTATATTCCCAACTATTGCAAAGACTGCAAGAAGAAATTTGCCGCGGAAAAGGAAGCGAAGCAGCGGGCCGGCGCGCCGAGACGGATTAAACGGAAATGCAGGGAATGCGGGAAATTCTTTACGTTTCCCAACACGCTGGCCCATTATCCGAACTACTGCAGCAACTGCCGAAAGCGCCATCAGGCGGCCATGAAGGAAAAGTACAGCGGGAAGGCGAAGGGGCAGCCCTCGTGATTTCCGTGCCCTTGAGGCGTCCGGAAAGGATTCCCCGGCCCATCGGATGAAAACAGGCCGGGGCGCACAGGACGCCGGAAGTCCGGGCGGAGCAGGCGGAGGGGCCCGGGCGGGGCAGGTTCTGATTGCGAAGCGACGCAGGCCTGTGGTATAATCAGCGTAACGTCTGTTCTGTCCGAAAATGATTGGCTTCACCGGCCGCGGCCCCATGGGGCCGAAGGCGGCAGAGGATCCGTCCGGGACGTACGGAGCGCTTCCTGCCGGCGGCCGGACGAAAGGCCGATGAACAGAAAAGACAGTGTATATTTTTCAAAAGACAGGGAAAGAGAGGGGGAATTCATCATGGATTTTAACATGGATCAGGCCCAGGAACTGCTGAACAAGGGGGCCTCGGAAGCCCAGGAGCTGATTAAGGATCCTTCCAAAGTGGACGACCTGCTGATGGAGCTGGAGGAAAAGCTGAAGACCGTTCCCATGATCGGAGATACGCTGTCGGATCTTCCGCTGATGATCGCCATGGTGAAGGCCTGGATTAAAAAGGAATATACCGTGGTCTCTCCCAAGGTGATCGCCTGCCTGGCCGGCGCGATTCTCTACCTGCTGAAGAAAAAGGACCTGATCTCGGATTCGATTCCGATTCTGGGGATTGCGGATGATCTGGCTGTAATGGGCCTGGCCCTGAAATTATCGGAGCAGGAGCTGAAGGCCTTCTCCGAATGGAGAGCGGCCCAGGGAACCCAGGCATAAGAGAAACGCGAATTTCGTGAGACGGCTGAGGAGGACAGAATGGCACTGCATGTCATGGAAGAAGCAACCCGGTGCCTGGGATGCAAAAAACCCCGGTGTCAGCAGGGATGCCCGATTCATACCAATATTCCCGAGGTGATCCGCCTGCTGAAGGACGGCCGGCTGAACGAAGCGGGATGGATGCTGTTTGAAAACAATCCGCTGACGACGGTCTGCGCGCTGGTCTGCAATCATGAAAAGCAATGCGAAGGTCATTGCGTCCGGGGAATCAAGGATGCTCCGGTTCACTTTTCGGTGATTGAAAGCTATATTTCCACCACCTATGCCAACCAGATGGTGAAGGGGCCCGCTCCTTCCAACGGGCGGAAGGCCGCCGTCATCGGGGCCGGCCCGGCGGGGCTGACGATCGCCATCATTCTGCAGCGTTACGGCTATAAGGTCACCATCTTTGACAGCCGGGACAAGATCGGCGGGGTGCTTCGGTACGGCATCCCGGATTTCAGGCTTCCGGACACGGTGCTGGACGATCTGGCCTACCGGCATCTGGAGCTGAAGGGAATTCAGTTCCGGCCCAATACCTACATCGGGAGCGCTGTAACCATCGACGATCTGTTCCGGGACGGATATCAGAGCGTGTTTGTCGGCGCCGGGCTGTGGAAACCGAGAAAGCTGAACATCCGGGGCGAAAGCCTGGGCCACGTGACGTACGCCATCAACTATCTGGCCAGCCCCGCGGCTTTCCGGCTGGGGGAGAGGATCATGGTGATCGGCACCGGAAACAGCGCCATGGACTGCGCCCGCACCGCCATCCGCCATGGGGCCAGATATGTGAGCTGCGTAAACCTGACCGATACCCTGACCGCCAGCCAGTATGAGAGCAGCTACGCGAAGCTGGAAGGCGTGGATTTCATCTACAATAAATGCACCGTGGAGATCCGGGAAGACGGCGTCGTGCTGGCGGACAGCCGGGTGGATGAGGAAGGCAGGGTATCTCCCGTTCCCGGAACGGAAAAGCTGTATCCCTGCACCGGCGTCATCATCGCCGTCAGCCAGGGAGCGGAAAGCAACCTGGTTAAGACCACCCGGGATATCGATACCAGCCGCAGCGGGCTTCTGACGGTGGACGAGGACGGACACACCAGCCGCCCCGGCGTTTTCGCCGCAGGGGATGCGGCCAGCGGCGCCCGGACCGTGGTGGAAGCGGTGGCCAACAGCAAGCGTGTGGCGGAAGCGATGCATGAATATATGCAGAGCCTGCCCATGCCGGTGACGACGGATTATCCGGACATTCCCGTGGTGGAAACGGTGGACGCGGCCGCCCAGGCGGAACAGATCGTGTAATCCCGCGGGGGCGTCCCGCCGGAGGGCTGGGAACGATCCTGCCCTGCGGATGAAAGGGAAGCGGAGGATTCGGCCGATGCTTTCCGCGGGTCCGGACATCCGGAAGCTTCGGGGAAAGGAAACCGGCGGATCCGGAGAATCTGGCGGCAGCGAAAATAGGGTAGAGGGAGGGCGTTAACCCTCGCCCCTCCCATTGCACCGTACGTACC
>CAZMFY010000039.1:0-14739 GCA_964565635.1 uncultured Oscillospiraceae bacterium | reverse complement strand
CCGGATCTTTCACCACTCCCTCCGCCGCAAATTCCTACATTTATTTGTATTATACACAGTAACACCATGATCCGCAACCAAAGCATGCTGGTGTGGTTGTATGGTTTGTCTCCAACGATCCAGCCAGTTGTTGGTGCGAGCCGTTCAGTAATACGATAAGCGTACCGCATAAGAAAGGGGTCGCAGTTTTCCACAGCCCCGTCCGTATTTCATTCTCTCTCTGAATCCCGGCATCAGTTCGCCGCGGTTACACGAGTGCCGCGCCTAGTTTTTTTGCATGCGTCCAGTGCTTCATCATCCGGCGCATTGTTTGCCTTTTCGCTCCTGGTCGCCAGTGTGATTCCTTTTCCAGCGCAGCGGCCCCATCCTCTATTGCCGATTGTATCTCCGGAAAATCTCCATGGCCTGCTCCATGCACTGCGGAGCCGCGGCGAGGATCGCTGTGCTCCTGTCATAATCCATCTCCCCGATCAGCGGCATCCGGACTTCCCCGCCGGCCTCCTGAACGATCAGGCTCCCGGTGGCATAATCCCAGGGCTTCAGACGGAGTTCAAAGAAAACGTCCGTCCTCCCGCAGGCCAGATTGGCCAGGTCAATCGCAGCGGATCCGCTTCTCCGGATATCCGCGCAGCCGTGCAGGAAATCGGCCGCCATCTGCATGCTCTTTTTCTCAAGCTCCTCGTAGTAAGGCGCCGTCCCGAAGGCTACCAGCGCTTCCGGAAACGGCGTATCGGCCACGTGAATGGGGCTGTCGTTCAGGAACGCGCCCTTCCCTTTTTCCGCGTAGAATAGCTCCCGGGTAAAAGGCTGCCAGACCAGCCCCATCACCGGTTTCTTCCCTTCGCACAGCGCGATGGAGACCGCGGAGGTGCGGTAGTCGTGAATCATGTTTGTCGTTCCGTCCAGCGGATCCACAATCCAGGTAGGCGCATCCGTCAGGGCCCGGTTTTCCTTCTCTTCCCCGATAAACTGAGAGCCCGGCAGCAGCGTTGTAAGCTCCCGTTCCAGAAATTCCTGAACCAGGCAGTCGATGTTCGTCACATAGTTCGCGTGCCCTTCCTTGCTGCTGATGCTTGATAATTCCCGCCGGTGAAAATGCTCCCCGGCTTCCCGGGCAATCCGTTCCAGTCTGTTTTTCATTTCACTGCCTCCTTCCCTTTTCACTTGGACGCTGCCCCTTTTGCCTTCTCGACCGGATATTTTGCCTCGTTTTTCGTCATCTTCGAGTTCACGATCTCGTCCACATCCAGCCCCAGGCTGTCCAGCATATTCTGGCAGTAAACAATCACATCCGCCAGTTCTTCCTTTACATGCTCCAAATCGGCATCATCGCTCCACTGATAGAACTCCAGGAGTTCCGCCGCTTCAATGGCTATCGATTTCGCAATGTTCGGTGCGGTATGATACTCAGATTTAACGAACAGAAACCTGGAGAAATAATGATTGGCTGTTTCAGGAGGATTGGATGAGAGTAGTTGAGAGCTGCGCGGAATGCCTGTATGACAAGCAGCGGCATTTGTCGGATGGTCCTTCCTTTCTTTCGGAAATAGAAGAGATCATCCGGAACGGGGGGACGTACCTTTTCGTTCCATCTCCCTGTCAGCCCTCTGTGGTTCAGACAGAGCCGTCCGGATGCTTCACGCCCATGTTGACGATGCTACCGTCATAGGAGATGCCGTCAAACAGCGCGTGAGCCCTCACCCGTCCCTTTCCGAATTCCTCCCGGATATTCCAGGGGAAGGGTACATAAGCACCGCCGTTATCGTCCGTTTCACGGAGAACCGCGTCATATTCGTATCGTTTCATTCCGGTCACCGCAGCACCTGATCAAGCGGCTTGCCTTTGGCCAGCTCGTCCGCCAGCTTGTCCAGCTGGCGGATCTTTTGCATCAGGGGATCCTCGATCGTTTCCACCTGCACTCCGCATACCTTTCCTTTGATCAGTTCCGCCCTCGGATTCATGGCAGGCGCCTGCTCAAAAAAGTCCCTGTAGGTCATTTCCTGATCAACCTGCTTCATATCATGTCCGGTCAGCCATCCGATGACGGCATCCAGTTCTTCCTTTGTCCGGCCCTTGCGCTCCACTTTCTGAAGCAGCAGCGGATAGATTTTTGAAACCTTCATGTCAAAAATGCTCTGTCGCGCCATCGCTTTCCTCTCCTGCCCGTCTTCATATCTGCAACGTTACCAGACCGCCTATGGATCTGTCAAGAACGAGCCCCCGGATGACCGTTCTGCGCACGATCCAGTCACGTCTGTTCTTTGTCGTAATCGGTCATCTTTGTGCTTTACAGTCTCCCCGGAGGCATTCACGCCAAACGTCTTTTCTTTTTTCCGAATATGGTATGATTGCGTCCAATCAATAGGCTGCCTGAATCGACAGCCGGCACTGCATGAAAACAGTTTCTTCATGGGAATTCTCCTTTCATCTCATTGCGTAAAGATTTTGTTTATATGTTGATTCTCTTTCCGGACAGAGGATAAACAAACTTACCGGTGCTGCCGCAGCTTTCCGCTGACGCGGCTGCCGAGCAGCTGCAGCAGTTGAACAAAGATCACCAGGATCACGATGGTCAGAATCATTTGTATAGTAGGTCAATAGGTTTTTTATGTTTTTTGTTTGTATTCCCGCACCGGCCTTTCGGCGGGGTCCGCTTTGCTCCCGGTAAAAGCGCCGGCAATTCAGCGGGATTCGCTTTGATCTCGGCAAGAAGAACCGGCGTTCCGGCGGGACCCGCTTTGATCCCGCCGGGCCGCGCCGGATCTTCGATCAAATCCGACGCCGCCCGGCTCTCCTGCGCTCCGCGAAAAAACCCGGGAGATCTCTCTCCCGGGCTCCTGCTGGCCGTTTTGTTGGCCGTTTTATCAGCCGCTTTATGGGCCGGTTTATTCCTTCATCAGGCCCGCGCCGGCGTTCCAGGCTTTGCCGACCTGTTCTCCGGAAACATAGTACCCATGTTTGAACTGATCGAAAATCAGCGCGTTCAGCTTGGACGGATCAATCTTTCCCTTTTCATCCAGAACCGCTTCGTCCGCCGCCACATTGACGATTTTTCCCACAATCGCGTACATGCTGTCCGTGTTGATCACTTCCGCAAGCTCGCATTCCATGACCACCGGGAATTCCTCGATGATTGGCGCGTTCACGTGTTCGCTCTTCACAGCATGATAACCGGTGCGCTCAAATTTGTCGGGCATCTTGTTGCCGGAGGCGATCCCGAAGAAATCGGCAGCCTCCATATGGGCCTGGTCCGCCAGGGCGACGGTCAGCGCTTTCGTTTTCAGAATGTTCTGCGTGGTCTTATGATCTTCATCAATGAACAATGCGATCTTATCCATGGCACAGATCATTCCCCAGGCCGCATTCATGACGTTTACTTTTCCTGTTTCATCATAGGCAGCTACCATCAGCACAGGCATCGGATACACAGCCTGCAGGACACCGAGATTCTTTTTCATTTTTTCCCCTCCTGGAACTCATTATGGCCGCTATGGCATCCCATGCTATCACGTTTCGGCCTTCAAAACAAGTCCATTCCTATCCATTTAGGTGCAACCTGATTACGCTGAAGAAGCAAACAATCACCGCAAAACCCTTAAAGCACCGGCACCGCCCTGCCCGTAGTTTTCAACGCTTCCCGGTTCAGCTTCCCGTCCTCCAGGACTGTAGTCCCATTGATGATCACCCGCTCGATTCCGAAGCTTCTCTCCCGGTCCGGCTCCGCCTCCCGGATCTCCTCCTCGTCGAACACCGTCAAATCCGCGTAATATCCTTCCTTCAGGTATCCCCGCTCCCGCAGCATGAACCGGTCCGCCGTAGCGCCGGTCATACGCCGGATGGTATTGGGCATGGTGTCCCCCGTGCCCCGCAGGGAATCCCGCAGGAATTTGGGGAAGCAGTCGTAGATGGCCGGGTTCTGAATCCCGTGCTCCTCGACCCACGCGTCCGTCATATACAGGCAGTGGGGATTGTGCTCGAATTCCGAAATCACCTCCGGCGTGGAATAGGGCCCCATGTTCACCCGGCCCTTGAAGTCGCTCAGCTCGCACAGCTTCAGATAGGCCGCAAGGTCGCTGGTCCCCTCCTCTTTCGCGATGTCGTGTACGCTCTTCCCCTCGTATTTTTCGTATCCCGGCCCGATATAGGCCACCTGGATATCCGGGAAGTCGAAGCCCAGCAGCTTCGCCGAGGCCCGCACCAGGGCCGCCAGCTTGATCCGGTTCAGGGGCTTTTTCCGCTCCTCCGGGCTCATGCCCTGATACCAGGTGGGCAGGATTACCGTGATCACCGACACACCCAGGCATTCGTTGTAGATGTCAAACATGACGTCCACCCCTTCCGCCCGAAGCTGCTCCATCATCCGCAGCAGCTCCTCCTTGGCGCCCAGGGAGTTCCGACCCACGAAGATGGCATGGGAATAGTGCAGCTTCAGATTCGTCCCCTTCGCGATCTCCGCCAGCTCGTCAAAGGCCCGCAGCAGGTGGCTCCGGCCCAGCAGCTGCGGATAGGCCATGGACACCTTGGATTCAGCCCGGGGATGCACCGTCAGCGGCTTGTTGTACTTGACGCACAGGGCCGCTACCTTCTTCAGCTCCTCCACGTCGGCGAACATGCCCGGCCGGTACATCAGCCCCAGGGAAAGCCCCGCCGCGCCCTGCTGCAGCGCCTTCTCCAGGATGGCCAGCATCTCCCGCTCTTCCTTTTCCGTCAGCTTTCTGTTCTCATTGCCGCCCACGGCCGCCCGGGCGGAGCAGTGTCCCGCCAGTACCGCCATGTTGCAGGGCATCTGCCGGTCCGTGGCCCGGAAGAATCCCTCCGCCGTCCCGTATTCTCCCCGGGTTTCCTCGAAGCTGAAAAGCCCGCCGCCCAGCTTGTCCCTGTAGGGGCACTCCGCTTCGAAGCCGATCTCCGAAATCCCGCAGTTTCCCGTCACGAAGGTGGTAATCCCCTGCCGCAGAAAGGGCTCGAAGTAGGGCAGCGGATCCTTCTTGATGGCGAACCAGTCGTTGTGGGAATGACCGTCGATGAACCCCGGCGCGATGGATTTCCCGCCCAGGTCCGTCACCCGGTCCACGGTCTCCTCAAGGTGCACTCCGATCTTCACGATCCGGTCCCCGTCAATCAGGATATCTCCCATCCGGGGCTCGGCGCCGGTTCCGTCGTAAATTTTCGCGTTTTTGAACATCTGCCTCATGGTTGCTTGCTCTCCCTTCGTCTCCTTCTGCCCGCATTATATCCTGTCTGCCGCTCCGGAGCAAGTTTTCCCGCGCTGCGCGGAAAACAAAAACGCTGCCGCGGAAACCTTCGCTTCCGCGGCAGCGCCGTTATTTGTTTACTGATTCATTCCGGAGTATCCGTCAGGCTTTTCGGGGTCCGAATCAATAGCTCAGGCCGAAGCCGGAGAGATAGTAGTTGCCGTCCGCATCCTGATAAGCATAGCTGCCGCCCGGGACGTTGGCCAGGATGGCGGGATCGATGTACTGATCCTTGTCATAGCCGGGCACGTCGTTGGGGGAAGCGCAGGTCTCGCGAATGGTGCCGTCCTCGTTCTCCACGTAGGTCAGGGCGATCACGTCCTCGGAGGAAACCATGGTCACAGCCAGCTTGCCGGTGGGATTGTATGCACCAGTGATCACGTCCACCTGGGCCTTCCGGGCATTGCCCACGGAAGCGGCGGAGGTGGTGTACTGGGCCAGCAGCGCGTCGCAGTAGGGCTCCAGGTTGGTCAGGATCCAGGGAGAAGTGCACACGATGGTGGCCACGACCTTGCCGCCGTTCTCGTGAACCGCGTCCGCGTCCTTCACCAGCTTCTTCATATCCGCAACGGTAGTCACTTCGATCTTCTCGCCCGTCTTCTTCTGGGAAGCGGTCACGCCCTGGCCGAAGCCGGCGCCGCCGCCGGACATCTCGCGCTCGTCAACCTCGTAATCTTCCACCAGGCTGAGGACGCCTTCGGAAGCGGTGCCGTTGGTGGAGTTGGTGGCCTTGGGCTGGACGTACAGGTACGCAACCTCGGCGTCCTTCGCCTTGTCCACAATCTCGAAGCCCTGCGCCGTGAAGAGTTCCTTCAGCGCCGTCAGGGTATCCTCGTCCTCGCCGCTGCCGGTGTAGGAAGCGATGTAGAGCTTGGTGCCCGCGTTCGGAGCCAGGGGCAGGGCGTTCTCATGGTTCTTCATGAGCACTACGGCCTTCTGGTTCATGGCATAGGCCTGCTCGGCCGCGGTCTGGAGATTGGTGTTGCGGACTTCGTCAGCCTTCAGATAATCCAGATAGGGGTTGTCGAACCGGCCCTGCTCGAAGATGGAGACGGCCCGGTTAATGTTGGCCCTATCCAGATCTTCCTTGGCCAGGATGCCGGTATCCACAGCTTCGATCACCAGGTCGGTCCGCAGGCCGGAGCCGATGGCGTCGCTGCCCGCGGCGATCAGCATGGCATACCGTTCGGTCAGGCTCTTGTCTTCCACACCGTAGGTCTGACCGGTGACGATGCCGGAGTCGGTGTTCACATAGCCGTCAAAGCCCATGGTATCCCGCAGCAGGGTGGTGATGATGTCCTTGTTGTAGGCGGAGCCCAGCTCATTCACCGGGATTTCCACGCCGCGGTAGGTCTGCTTCGCGGAGCGGTCGTCCGCCGCGTCGCGGGAGTAGCTGGGCATGATGGAGCCGCACTTGGCGTCGATGGCCGCCTGGAAGGCAACCAGCTGATACTTCTCCAGAGAGCCTTCGGTGGGATACAGGCGCCACTGGCCCTGAGAGGTGTGGGATTCAAAGCCGTTTTCAGCGGCGCCGTCACCGGGGAAGTGCTTGACGGAGAGAGCCACAGCGCCGGGCTTCAGGCCGTCGGTGCCCATGTGGTAGCCGTCCACCAGCGCGGTGATGATGTCGGCCGCCACTTCGGCCGCTCGGTCAGGGTTTCAAAGTTCCGGGGCCAGCGGGGATCGGTCACCAGGTCCACCTGGGGGCCGTACATGGCGTTGATGCCCTGGGCAACCCACATCTGGCGGTCGACTTCGGCATATTCGCGGATCGCGTCATAGTTGCCGTCACCCATGGCCGCCGCGGCCAGGCCGGGAGCATCCGGGAAGCCGGCGGAAATGGGGTTGGAAAGAATGGTCATGGGGATGGCGGGCACGCCGCGCAGCGCCGCATCGGCTTCGGCCATCTCGGTCACCACGTTGTTATACAGCGCCACGGTGGAAGCGTCGAAGCCGAGGCCGCCGCGGTATACGCCGGCCCGTACCTTCTGGGTGTTGATGACGAAGGAGTCCAGCCCCGCAAAGCCGGCAGCGAAGGCGTTCTTGGATTCCTCCTGGGAGGCGACCATGGTCACGATGGCGGCGGGATTGATGGTGCCGTCTTCATTCTTGACCATATCCAGCTTCGGAGCGCCGGGGGTGATGGCCAGCGCGTTGAACAGGAAGCCGGCCTGGTCCTCCAGGGCCATCCTGCTCACCAGATCCGCCGCGCGGGTCTTGGCATCCAGCCGCCAGTCTTCGCTGGGATCCAGTTCCTTGTTGTTGTTCAGATCCTTGAAATACAGGCCGTCCTTTACGATGACGCCCACGGTGGTCACGCCGATGGTGGGGCCGTTCTCGTTCTCATAGAACGCGGGCTCCATGTAGGTAACCGTGGGGTCGGTTGCGTTGGCGTCGTAGGGAGCCGCGATGTACCCGTCTTCCTCAGCGAAAGCGACGGGGACCAGGCTCAGGACGAGCATGAGGGCTGTGAGCAGACTGATGATTCTCTTCATGGTCCTATCTCCTTTTCCTTTTTTGGTTTTTGGGGACTGTGATGGCGAAGCGCGTCAGCGTTCCGCTTCAACTGTTTTGACTATATCATGTTTCCCGGGAAAAAGAAAGAGACCCGTCACGAATGCACGGCTGGTTATCGTAAAGCACCGCGGCGTCCGTTCACGACAAAAAAAGAGCGTGAACGGCTTTGCCGTTCACGCAGGCTGAGGATACGCGGTAGGACGGGCGTTTTTTCGGCCGGATCGCTGCCGTTTATACAGACCGGCACAGGGGCCGCAGTCAGAGATGCGGGCGCTTTTTCGGCCGGATCTTTGCCGTTCGCGCGGGAAGGCCGGGAGACCCGCCCTCAGGCCTTCCGGGGCTGCATGACCACCGTCATTCTGAACACGCCGTCCTCCGTATGCAGGGTCATGGTGCCGTCGTGTTTTTCGGCGATACGCTGTATGGACCGCAGCCCGAAGCCGTGGCCGGAGCCGGTTTTTGTCGTCCGGGGAAGAGCGTCCTCCGTCAGATTCATGTCGCCCGCGTAGGTGTTTTCCACCTGCAGGACCGCCATGCCGCCCCGGGATCCGCTCTTCAGGGTAATCCGCCGGCGCTCCGGATCCTCGATTTTGACGGCGGCTTCCAGGGCGTTGTCCAGCGCGTTGCCAAACAGGGAGTAGATCTCCCGTTCGGTGAGGAAATCGAACAGCTTTCCGTCCACCATATAGGAGAATTTTACCTGATTGGAATAGCAGAGGATGTTCTTTTCCGTCAGTACGATATCAATGGTCGGATGGCCGCACTCCACCACGGTGGAATATTCGTTGATGGAATTCTCCAGCTCATCCAGATAATCGTTAAACCGGGCCTTGCCCGCTTCGGAGCGGATGGCGTGGATCTGATGCTTCAGATCGTGGCACTTGGTCTGCAGCGCAACGATTCCGTCGTGGCTCATTTCGTAATATCGCATTTTGTTGCTGATGAAATCGTGCATGGTTCGGTTTTCATGGCGAAAGCTGTCCAGCTCGGCAATCATCAGCAGCGTGGCGTAGTTGAGCACGGTATACAGCAGCGCGCACAGATAATACAGAAACAGCGCATTTTTCTCCGCCGTAAAAACATGGCCGCAGTAATCAAGCACCATCTGCAGGGAAACGAACACAGCGGTAAGGGTCGCCATCATCCGGACCGGCGCGTGATAGGGCGGCTCATGGACCAGCTTTTTATACTGAAGCCAGAAGACGAGGCACACGGCCAGATAAACGATATAGGAGACCAGCGACCCCAGAATGCTGTATTGTCCCCAGGGCGCGTTCATATCGTTGATCAGGAGCAGGCTCGCGCCTGCTTTAAAAACGTTCCAGGCAATCTTGAAGATGGTTAGCCCCAGCAGCCCGTTATACCAGGCTTCGGCGGGATTCGTTTTATAGCAGAAAAAGCAGCCCCACACAAACAGCAGATGAAGCGCCATGGTCTGGGCACTGTAGCACAGGGCCCGAAGATGCAGGCTGCCGAGCCATTCGTCCGACAGGGACCGAAGAAGCCAGCTGCACAGGCACATGGAAGCCAGCACCGCAGCGGCGCGTAAAACGAACAGACTGCGTCTTTTGCCTGTGTTCAGCAGCAGCATCAGGATAAAGAATACAATCGCCGCCGAGATTCTGTGATCCACGGCGCTGATCCAGATGAGATTCGTCGTCATAGGCTGTCCCCCAGAAAGCTGGAAAAGCGTTTCATCAGTTCCCTGCGGTGAGACTTGGAAATGGAGATGCGCGTGTCCCCGATGAGAAGATAGTCCGGCATGATGTTGGAAACATGGCGCAGATTCACGATAAAGCTTCGATTGCACATGACAAAGTGGTCGGAAGTCAGCTTTTCGCTCACATCGCTGAGCCGGCCCCGCACGGTATATTCGCCCTTGGCGGTATGATAGACCAGGTTATGGTCGAATACTTCCACATAAATGATATCGTTGGCCGAAAGGCTGATGGTCCCCTCGGCGGTCTTCAGGGAAAAGGACGTCTGGGACCCGCTGCCGTCCAGGCGTTTCATGGCCTTATCCATCACATAGACGATGGAAGCCATCGAAGCGGGCTTCAGGATGAAGTCCAGCGCGTCCACTTCGTATCCCTTGATGGCGAACTGGGCCATGTTCGTCACAAAAACAAGAATGCTTTCCTTCCCGATCTTCCGGATGAAGCGTGCGGTTTCCAGTCCGTCCAACTGTCCCATCTGAATATCAAGAAATACAATATCGTAATTGTCCGTGCTGCGGATCAGCTCCAGGCCGTCCCGGAACTCGCGGATGACCGCCGCGTGATGATTTGTTTTGCAGTAGCTTTCCACGCATTCCTTCAGCAGCGCGGCATCCTTCGGGTCGTCGTCCACAACGGCAATCAGCACCACTGCGGTACCCTCCTCTGTCCTTTTTATCTATTATATAACAGAATCGGCCCTTTTGACAACCGGCGGAATCGCCTGCGCAAAAGATCGGCGGAGCCCGGCCGCGCTGGGCCGAGGCGTGGCCGCCCACATCCGCACCGGCAATGGCGGAATCGCCTGCGCAGAAGATCGGCAGAATCCGGCCGCGCAGGGCCGGAACGCCGCCGGCTCCGCAAAGCAAAGGCCGGCGGACAAATGCATTGTCCGCCGGCCGGGTCGATCCAAGTTTTCTGAGATCGATCATGCGGTTGATTCGGTTATGCCGTTAAATCGATTACGCTTTTTTCGGCTTCTTTTTGCCGTAGATATCCCACAGCAGCAGCGCCAGAGCGAAAACGCTCAGGGCCAGCAGCGTCCACTGGGCGATGTTCAGCGCCATCTGCCACCAGGGAGTGACGGTGATCACCTTCGTGTATTCGCTGATGCCGTCCATGCCGCGGGAATGAAGCACAGTATACATCACCCGCTTGGTGGATTCGCGCATGGCCTGGGCCACGGCGGCGTTGGGGGTGTTGCCCTTGGGTCCGTAGGCGCTCAGGCTGGCCAGATCCAGCTCGCCGTCGGGGATGTCGTTGCCGGCCACGATTTCGTGGACGGGCACCATGTAGGAGGAATCATACATATCGCTGACCGCGAAGCCGTCCATGCCCGCTTCGCCCCGGAGCCAGTCGGTCAGCAGCTCCGGATAGGCGCCGCACCAGTTCGCGCCTAGCCGGTTATAGCCGGTCATGACGCACTTGGCATCCGCGTTCACGATGGGCAGCTCGAAGGCGCGCAGGTAGATCTCCCGCAGGGCCTGCTCCGTAACCCAGGTGCCGATGCCGGCCCGGTTGTTCTCCTGATCGTTCATGACGAAGTGCTTGTTGTAAACATAAACGCCTTTGTTCTGGATGCCCTTCGTCTCCGCCGTGTCGATCAGGCCGGTGAGGATGCCGTCCTCGGAATAGTATTCAAACACGCGGCCGGCATAGGGGGAGCGGTGGATGTTCAGGCCGGTGCCGTACAGTCCGGCATAGCCGGCCCACATGGCGTCCTCGCCGATCAGCTCGCCCGTTTCCGTCGCCAGCTGATCGTTGAAGGTGGCCGCCACGATGCCGTTGCAGGGATAGCAGGTGCCCTTCAGTTCCTTGTCCGGATCGTTGTTCACGGTCGCGTAGCCGTTGGCGCCGATGGAATACTTCTGGGTCACGCCGGAAGGTCCGTTATGGTCGATGGTGGCCGGCTTGCCCACGCTGGTGACGCCGGCGGTTTCCCGCAGGCCGGTCAGGGTCACGGAAGCCAGCTCCTCGTAGGTCAGCTGATCCATGAAGGTATCCCACTGGGGATCCTCATAGGGCACGTCCATCATGTTCACCAGCTGCAGGTTCGCGTTCTTTCCCATGGTGGGGAATTCCACGCCGGAAGCGTCCGGCAGATCGCTGTCGTCCAGCATCACGTCCGCCGCCATGGCGTCGGTCATGGTCAGCTTCACGCTGCCGGGGGTCACGGTGCCGGCCCAGTCGCTGCGGGAGTAGTATACGATCTGGTTGTCGCCCTTCCCCTCATAGCGGTTCATGTCCGCGTCAGCAAAGAGGGGCTGCACCTGCGCGCCGGTGCCGTAGGCCTTGGCATAGGTTTCCGCATCGAAGGCCTGATCAAAGGCGTAAACCAGGGCCGGATCGCCGCCGGCGGTCATCCCCTCGGAGAAGCCCTTGGCGGTCAGGATATTGTTGGCCGCCTGATGGGCGTTCTCGGCCGCCGTCAGATAATAGGTGCCTTCGTCCAGGATATAGGCGCCGGTGCCGTAGGTGTCATAGGAGGTCAGGTAATATTCCGGTACAGAAACGGTCACGGTTTCGCTCTCCCCCGGGTTCAGCAGCTTCGTTTTGCCGTATCCCGCCAGCTCCACCGCGGCCTTTTCGATCTGATGTTCCCTGTCGTATTCCGTATAGGGCTTCTGGGCATAAACCTGAACGGCCTTCTTTCCCGCGGCGCTGCCCGTATTCTGAACGTTGACGCTCAGGGTATAAACGGCCTGCTGCCCTTCCCCGCTCTTTTCCACCTTCATGTCGGAAAGGGCGAAGGTGGTATAGCTCAGCCCGAAGCCGAAGGGGAAGGATACGGTGCTGCCGTAGGCGAAATTGCCCGCGTTGGGGGTGCCCATCACCGCGTCCTCATAGCGGGTCTCGGTGTAACGGTAGCCCACGTAGATGCCTTCCTGATAGACCACGTACTTGCCGTAGGCGGACAGGGCCTTGAAATTGTATTTGTCGGCGTCCCCGTAGGTGTAGGAGCCGAAGTTGTTCATCACCGGATTCAGCCGGTTGTCCATCCACCAGGTATCCGGCAGGGAGCCGGAGGGATTGACGGCGCCGGAGAGCACGTCTCCCACGGCGTAAAGGCCGGTCTGGCCCACGCTGCCCACCCAGAGGGCCGCGTCCACGCCGTAGTCCTCTTCATAGAGGAAGGCGGTGGAAATGGGGTTAGCGCTGTTGATGATGACGGTAATCGAACGGATGTCCCCGTCCTCCTTCAGCTCCTTCAGCCCCTCCAGAATGGAGCGCTCGTCCTCGTTGAGCGTCAGGTAATCCCCGTCCAGGGCGTCTTCCTTTTCCGCCGTCACGTCGTCGCCTTCGCCGCCCACGCGGCCGACCACGTAGATCACGTCCTCGCCCTGGCCGATGGTATCGTCATGGTTCTTGCTGACTTTTTTCCAGCGCACCTCCCCGATTTCATAGGTGTTGCGCTTCGCGTCGTTTTCCACGTAATAATCCAGCAGCGGCTTGTCCACCACGTCGAAGCCGGCGCCCGTGAGCACGTCATAGTAATTCGGCGCCCCGTCCGCGTCCACCGCGCCGGAGCCGGTCCCGCCGTATACGGGGTCCATCACCGTCACGCCCACCAGCGAAACCTTTCCGCCGGCGGCCAGGGGCAGGGCGTTGTTTTCGTTCTTCAGCAGCACGATGCCCTCGCCTTCCACTTCGCGCACCTTGGCTTCGCCGGCGGCTTTCAGCTCGGCGATGGAGGCATAATTGCTGTCAAAATACCGGGAATATCCCTCTTCCTGTCCCTCGGGCAGGGTGGAGATGGTCTTGCTGGTCTTGGTGCCCAGAAACTGGTTGATCTGTCCCGCGTTCTCCCCGGCGATGACGTTTCCCGTGTAGACCAGCGCGAGCAGCGCGAGGGTCACGTTCAGAAATACTTTTTTCAACGTTCTCCTGGTTGAAGGTTTCATGGAGAAAGCTCCTTTCTCATCACATTGTGCGGGACCGGAAGCCATGCGGGGCTTGACGGTCATGGCTTCAGACCGGCCAGCGGCTGATGCTTCCAGGCTGCGGACCCTGTCTGAAAACCCGATTGTTTGTTCCTTATTCTACGGAACAGCCTTAAAAAAGTAAAGGAAAGACCGCTGTCGCGCATACCCCTTTAAGACCCGTAAACTTCCCTTTCGTGCATTCACGCCGTCCGGGAGTCTTTTACGGGCGATTTGTGTCGTGAAAGGGTTCAAATCTGCCGTAAACGGACGGGCCGCGCGCTCATGACCCGCGGAATATAGGAAGCAGATGATTGCGGCCGCCTGTCTTTTATGACATAATAAACGCAGCGTGGGAGGGCACCCAGGTTCGATCCGGCGCGGCATGCGGGCCAAAGCCGGATGGATGCTTCAGCTCAGGGCGTTCTGTGCCCAAATGCAGACCCTCAAAAAATGACTGGTCCATATTCGTGTGTTTGAAAGGAGTTTTTCCATGAGTAAAGCTTCCTCGAAGAAAGGCTTCGGATTCTATGTCCTTTGTCTGGCGGCCGCAGCCGCGCTGGCCGCGGGCATCTATTTCATCGTCATCCACGGAACCTTCGGCCTGGACAGTACCCATAACGGAAACTGCTATGATCCACTGATCGTCGGCCTCCTCCTGGGCGGCGGGGCCGTCACCGTGCTCCTGGCCCTGGCGAAAAAGTACGGCCTCGCCTCCGCGGTCGCGGCCGCAGCCCCCGGCGTGGCCGTCTGCCTGTTCGTCCATAAGTGCTATTGGTATGTGGTGGACGTTTTTGTAGGCATTGATGAAAAGCACGGCTTTGATCCCCGCTTTATCATCTTCACCGCCCTGATCGCGGCGGCCTTCGTCATCGGCGAAATCGCGATTTACACCCGGAAAACCAAAAAGGCCTGATCTCAGTCGGGAAACCTGATTTGAATGATTTTTTAAGGAGGAAACGCAAATGAAAATGACCTTCCGCTGGTACGGCAGCGCAATCGACCCGATTCCCCTGAAGTATGTGAAGCAGATCCCCGGCATGACCGGCCTGATGGGCCTGCTGGACAAGCCCGCCGGCTTGGACTGGCCGGAGGATGAGTTCGTGGCCCTGAAAAAGGAAGTCAACGATGCCGGGCTGGAGATCGAAGTCATCGAATCTGTCAACGTCCATGAGGATATCAAGATGGGTCTCCCCTCCCGGGATGAGTATATCGCGAATTATATCTCCACCATCCGGATGCTGGCCAAGCACGGGGTGAAGGTGATCGTGTATAACTTCATGCCCGTGTTCGACTGGCTGCGCACGGACCTGGCCCGGGTGATCCCGGAAG
>CAZMFY010000038.1:0-15177 GCA_964565635.1 uncultured Oscillospiraceae bacterium | reverse complement strand
CGCGGAAGGCCTGGGCCACGGAGTACGCGATTCGTGTCACCGATGTTTTTGTTTATCAGCCCAAAGGCGGCCAGCATACGCCGTACTGGCTGCAGGACCAGGCTTCCTCGGATAAGCGGCATGCTCGCTGCACCAAAGTCAGCGGAGAAATCGGGCATATCGTCGCGGACCGGGAAAACGAAGGGGTTCGCCCGGTGATCCGCCTGAATGCTGCCGCGGCGGAAATCCTGTCCGGCTCCGGAACCATGGAAGATCCTTATATCCTTCGTACGGAAACAGCGGGAACGCCCTGATGGAGAAGGGTAAGGGAGCGGTCTCCCAATGGCAGGATGATGGCGGAGCGCCCAGGGGAAAAGGGGGATGTTTCCGCCTTGCTCTGCGGGGATACCTCAGGGCCAGAGGAATAAACAAAAGACGGTCAGAATCGCTGGCCGTCTTTTTGTATGAAATCCTATGCTTTATGGGGTCACGCCGAAGGTTTCATAGGCCTGGTTGATGGCCTCCCGCTCTTCCGGAGTGAAAGGCCAGCTGTCCTCAAAGGGAACGTATACGCTGCTGGGATGGAGATGATCGGATCCGAAGCAGGCGACGATGACCGCGTAATGGGGGGACATTTTGTTTTCTCTGATATAGCGCCAGGTGCCCGCGGTGGAGTAGTGGATCATATCCACCTCCGTATCCGGCAGCGCGGCTTTATATGCCTGGATTTCCTCTTTGGTATAGGCCCTGTCATACACATGGGCGTTCAGCAGCCAGAGCCTTTTCAGCCACGTCATCTGCTTGAGAGGGCTGATGTCTTTGATCCGGTTGAAGCAGACATTCAGATCCAGCAGATGGGTCAGATCCTTGACCGGGCTCAGATCGGAAATCTGGTTTTTGAAGAGCTCGGCATACTCCAGGTTGTGGAGGCTGGCGACGGGCGTGATATCGGAAATCTGATTGCAGGCCGCGATGAGCACCCGCAGCTCCGGCAGATCGTACAGGAAGCTCAGGTCATCCACCGAGTTGTGTCCGAAATCCAGGGCGTACAGATGCCAGCAATATTTCAGGATCTCGAAATCCGCGCTTCTGTGGTGGCTGGATCGGTTATTGTGCAGGGTGGAAAAGGAGGTCTGATCCGTCCTGATTTCATGGGTATGATCGCTGCCCCGCAACACCATGGTCCAGCCCCATTTCATGTCCGGAAACATTTTGGCCAGCCGATGGCAGGTGCCCTTTTCAACCTTGGTGGCAAACATGTTGACCTGTTTCAGCGCCGGCATCCGCTTCAGAAAGCTTTCGAATTCGGCCATGTCCTTGACCACCGTGCTGCCCAGATCGATCAGGGTTTCATCCCCGGAATAGATCTGTCCGTTATAAACGATCTCCGCCGAAGCGCCGGCGCAGAACAGCAGCCCTAAAACCAAAAGGGTCAAAAACAGAAGAAAGCGGCCTTTTAATTTCATGCTTGTTGATCGCCTCCAGCGGGATATGCGCGGCTGACGGCGCGGAGCGCTGTCGCTCCCATGGCCAGTGCGCTGAGGAAGAGCAGCATAAAGCCTACCAGGTTCAGATGCCCGGAAAGCCAGTTCCCGGCGGCTTCCGGCAGCAGGGAAAGCACCCAGTAGGGCTTGTCCATCCAGAACTGTACCAGTCCGTTCACCGCGGCGAAAACCAGCAGCAGCGCCGGATATTTCCAGGGAGCGATGCCTGCATTCCGCTTCCCGATCCGTCGAGCGGCGATGATGGTGGTCACCAGCAGAAAGAGGGCGGCGAAGGCCTGTTCCGTATGCACAAAATAGGAAACGGTTCCCGCGTTGTGGAGGAACTCCAGCACTACCTGCCCGGTGCACAGGATTACGCAGCACCGGAGGAAAAGAAGACTCGGAGTATGGGCGTATGCTTTCCGCCTGATCAGGGCATAGACCGCGCAGCCCAGGGCCACCAGCGCTTCCAGGAAACCTACCGCCAGCCACCAGTCGCCCCATTTGTCCTGGATACCCAGGGGGAAGAAAGCCAGGGGAGAACCGTCTTCCACGTAGGGGAGCCCCAGCCGGCGGAATTCACCCAGGCCCACCGCGTCGAGAAACAGCGTTCCGAAACGCAGCAGGGCGATCAGGAGGCAGAAGGGGAGGCTGAGCGCATCCAGGAATTCCCTGACGGGGCCGCCCGTCAGCTTCACGCCGGCGCGGAAACCGAGCACAAACCCCAGCGCGCCGCCGAAGAAGGAAAACTCCGTAGGGATGGTGCGAATCAGCGCGTGCCAGCCGTACAGGGCAAAGGGATTACCCAGCGCGGCCAGCAGATACATCGCTTTGGCCAGGAGGACGCCGAGAACCAGCCCCAGCGCCGTGCCGGCGATCCAGGATGCTACAGGCCTTGATTTCATTTTTTAGCACCCTCCGCAGAGGCAAAATAAATGATATCGCGCAGCGATCTCGTGGTATCCCACCGGCCGTTCACCTTCTGATCGTTGAAGAAGATGATGGTGGAATCCCCTCCGTCCAGGTTATAGGCGATCTCTACGCCTTCCTCGGACACGAGCTTCGCGAATTCCGGCAGCGTCATGCCCTTATAATTGTTGCTGGGACCCGAGCAGGCAATGACCTTGTAGTGCAGCGCCTCTACCTGACAGATACAGATCCGTTGCCGCTGGACATCCCAGCCCATGTGCATCCACCGTTCTGCGCTCTGAAAATCCTTGATCAGCTCCCCGTTTTCCACCAGAATCGGACCGAAGGTGAAGGCGTTCAGAATGCGTTTTCCTTCCGGCAGAAGGGGAATGGACCCCTGGGAGGCTCTGTGAACCCCGTGGAAATTTCCGTCCTCGTCGATCAGCAGCACGTCCGGCAGCCGGCTGTCCCACCGGCCTTCCGTATCCAGGTTGTTCTGATAGATGGTTCCCTGCCGGACGATATATCCGAACCCCCGGCGGGAGGCATCCGTATAGAAATCCCCATTCAGAGCCAGCACGGCCTTGGATTTCTTGGACAGGCTGTAGGCGTCCTCTTCGCTGGCATAATCGAAGCGCCGGGCCGCGCCGGCCGCCATAGTCCGCAGCTGGGAAGGATCCTGGATCCGAATGTCCGCCACCCAGTATTGGCAGTTATATTTGATGCCTTCGGTGATTTCCACCTGAATGGTGGAATCCGAGTAGGCCGTGGCGGAGGTAAACCCTTTGGCGGAGGGCTTTTTCCCCGTATCTTCCGCCGTAATCGGCAGCAGATAGTCCCGATCGCTGAAGTCGTAGGAATAGAAATTTCCCTCTCCAAGTCCGCTTCCCGCAATCAATAGCGCCGCAGCCAGCAGGGCGGCAACCCGTTTCATCTTCATTCCGTTCCTCTCACAAGCAGTCCCCGTGTCGGGGCACATCCGATCCCACATTCCTAAAAATATACGAAGTACTCTATCAAAAATGGGAAAAGGTGTCAAACAGAACTTTCCGGAAGCAGGGATGCCTGTCCCTCGGCAAGCGCTTCCTGCTTCGCCTTTCGCAGGAACAGGTTCGCGTATTCCTCATAATAGGTTTCGTACTGATGGGTATGCTGCTCCCGCAGGGTCCCGCTCATCTCATGGATATCCAGGGCATTGTCCAGCAGCTCCACGATCACGATGGCGATATTGGAGCAGTGATCGGAAACCCGCTCGAAATCCACCAGCAGGTCGTTAAAAATGTATCCGCCGATAATGGTGCATTTTCCTTTCTGCAGGCGGGCGGCGTGCTTTTCTCGCATCTTTCTGCAGATCTGGTCGATCACCTGCTCCAGGGGCTCCACCCGGTACGCGATATCCACGTCATCGCTGAGGAAGGCCTCGAAGGTGATATCAATGATCCGGGAAACCGCGGAAATCAGGTTAACCATTTCCCGGGTTCCCTTTTCGGAGAAGCGAATTTCCTTTTCCTTCATTTCCTGGGCCCGTTCCGCGATGTTCAGGGCGTGGTCGCTGATCCGTTCCAGATCCGTGATGGCCCGCAGATACTGGCTGACATCCTTGTTCTGGGTGTCCGTCAGCTCCCGGCCCGTCAGCTGGAGCAGATAGCTGCCGATCTTATCCTCGTAACGGTCCACAATCCCTTCCAGACTCTGGACTTCCCGGAACTCCTTCTCGTCGTAGGTTTCAATCAATCCCATGGCCAGCGTCATGGATTTCTTTGTCAGCTCGGCCATCTTATTAATGGTCAGCCGTGTCTGCTCCACCGCCAGGGTAGGATAGGCCAGGAAACGCTCTTCCAGACGGTTCATCTCCTGCGTATCCTCGTGATCGTCTCCCCTGGAGGGGATCAACAGGCAGGCGATCTTTTCCAGCAGGGGAATGAAGGGGGCGAGAAGCACCACGGTAATAAGACGGAACAGGGTGTTCAGCAGGGCGATGGAAAACATGTTCATGACCTGCTTCATGAAGGTGAAATGCAGGAAGCTGTTGAGGCCGTAGAATACGACGGCAAACAGGATGGACCGGCAGACCTCCAGCACCAGATAGCTGATGGAAGCGCGGCGGCCTTCCGTGGAGGAACCCAGCCCGGACAGGAGCACCGGCACGGAAGCGCCGACGGCCACGCCCAGGATGATGGGCAGCACTTCGTCGAATTCCAGCAGTCCTGTGCTGGAAAGGGCCTGCAGGATACCGACGGAGGCGGAGGCGCTCTGCAGCACCGCCGTAATCAGGAAGCCGGCCAGGATTCCCAGCAGGGGATGGGAAAAGTTGGTGAGCAGATTCAGGAAGGCTTCATTTTCCCGCAGCCCTTCTACGGCGCTGCTCATGGTTTTCATGCCGAACATCAGCACGGAAAAGCCCAGCAGGATGTCCGCTGCCTGATGGGTGGATTTTTTCTTGCCGGCCATGCGCATCAGGATGCCGGCGACGGCCACCATGGCGCTGAGCGATTCGGTGCTCAGGAGCTGCAGCATGGAAGAGGCGCCGTCTCCGCCGATGCTGGACAGGCAGATGATCCAGCCCGTAACGCTGGTCCCCACCACGGCGCCCATGATGACCGCGATGGCCTGACGCAGACGCATCATGCCGGAGTTCACGAATCCGACCACCATGACGCTGGTGGCGGAGGAGGACTGAATCACCGTCGTCACGCCTGCTCCCAGCAGGATCCCCTTCAGGGGCGTGGAAGACAGCCGGTACAGAATCAGCTCCAGCTTGTTTCCGGCTACCTTTTTCAGCCCATCTCCCATCAGGGACATACCAAAAAGAAAAAGCGCCACCCCACCCAGAAGCAGCACCGCGTTTGAAAGAGCCATGATTTCCTCCCTGCCTGTGGTTCAGGCCCCTGTTGTCGGAATGCTCGGCCTGATTTCCCGGTTTCATACGGAGTTATTTTACCATAGATTTTGCCGTAAAGGAAGGAAAACTTTCAGAAAAGTCCGTTTGCTGAAAAAAGGAAGAAAAAGCCTCCCCCGGCGATCCGGGGGAGGCGGGATCAGGAATAAGGATTACTTGCTGAGCTTGCGGCCGGAATGAACGAAGAGATCATCCGTCGGGCTGAGCAGACCCCAGTCCAGCTTCTGCGAGTTGGTCAGCTTGCCGGTTTCGTTATCCAGCCATGTATCGAGGGAATTGGCGTAGGCGGAGCGGATGGTCTTATCCTCGTCCTCGCTGTCCGTCTGCCAGTAATAGCCGCCGACGCGCTTGTTGTTGCGGTTGTAGTCGGTTTCGTAATACTGGTTATCTTCGAAGCGGCGAACTACATAATAATGATCGACGAAGCCGTTGGGCTGATAGGTAACGCCGATCTGGGCAATGTCCCCTTCATCATAAGAAACGCTTGCGCTGGAAATGTACCAGATCTTGCCGGACTTCACCCACTGTACGAAGCCGTCACCCGCGCGGCCAACCTGGAAATAGTCGGCAGTGCCCTTCTCTTCCTTGGTCACTCTCAACAGTGCGCCATTGCGCTTGTAAGTGGCAGTGAAGTCGCCCTTCTTGGCGATGTAGGCTGAGTTGCCGTAGCCCCGGCCGCCTTCGGTGTGGGGAATCACGACATACTTGCCGCCGCTGTAATGCCAGATTTCACAGCCTTCAGGTACTTCGATAGTGCTTTCATCTGTATCGGCAGGATATGTCGCGATGATTTCATAGTTTATCACTTCATATTCATGCTCTTTGCCTTCTTCGTCAACCCACGTATCGTATTCACCGGTGGGAGTGGCGCGCTCCACCGAAATGTACGGCTCTTCCACCTCAAGCGTGGCGCCTTCAGGCACTTCGATCTCGCTGTCGGGCGTCTCGTAATCGTACCAGTCGAGATATTCATCCCAGGTGTAGGACCAGTTTACCCAGTGGGTACCCAACTGGTACTTGTGGCCTTCCTTGGAGAAGGTCGCCTGGTTGTTTTCATCCAGCTCTACGATTTCGGCCTCTTCCTGATAGCCGAGCCAGTTCGCCTTGAGCTCGTCCACGGGCTCGGAGAACGTCACCGTGATGTTGTCGCCTCTCGTCTTGGTGGTAACGGTGGGCATGGTTTCCAGCTCAGGATAGGCCACCTCGCTGCGGTTGAACGGCAGAACAAACTCAAAGTCTTCCGCTGTTGCCATGCAGGTGCAGCTCAGCAGGAGCGCCATCGCCAGGGTTAGAGCCAACATTTTCTTCATAGTACAATCCCCCTAAATAATTTTTTTTTGTGCTCTGTACAGGAGTCTGTACAGCACACGGGTGCACAAAGAAACAACAGTGTTACTGCGATATATACTAGTACAAAGCTATTTCTTTTCAACAGCCTGAGCATAACTTTTTGAGTCGCTATTGTCAATGTGAAACGAAGGATTTGGGATAAATTTTGCAGTAAATTTACATTTTTTTGCAGTAAATATACAGGGTAACGTTCACAGCTAAAATCACAGCTGGCGTTACCCTGAAAATTTAATTGCAGAGGGTATTCAAAGAATGGTTACGAACCAAAGCCCAATCATCCAGGGAAAGGACCATTCAATCCGGGATCATTTCAAGCAGTTCGCCGGGAGAGGCGCTCCGCAAAGGCCAGAACGCCCAGCACGAGAATCATGACGGAATAGAGCAAAAGACGGGGCAGCCCTGTTTTGTCCAGGGCAAATTCAATGCCCACCAGCGCCGCGCAGACCAGCAGCCCCAGCAGCGCCGGGAGAAACCATCCTTTCGCGGGTCGGCGGCCGATTCCCCGGATCAGCAGTACACCCTCGCAGAAAAGGAAGCAGATCAGCTGCTCCGCCCTGACGAAAAGCCACGCGATGCTGGAGGAGCGCAGGCTTTCCCAGAAAATCTGGCACAGGCAGATCCAGAAGAGCGTCCGCACCAGATTGTCGGCGCTGTTCCGCCGGAAAAAGGCGATGACGGCCAGGATCAGCGCGGTGATGCCAGACAGCATAAAGACGGCCAGATAGGGTTCCAGATAGCTGCCGTCCCCGGAGAAGTCGATGCCGATGCCCAGCGGGAAAGGAAGCGATTCCACCCCTTCCGGCAGCTCCCCCACCCCGTGCATGCCCAGAAAGTATTCACTGAAGCGGGCGAGAGCCAGCAGCAGCGCCCCGGCGGGCGTAAAGCGGTTCAATGCTTCCATCACATGAACGCCGGACAGCTTTGCGGCCAGGAACACCGCCAGGATGACGCCGGCGACGCCGCCGAAGAACAGCATCTCCTGGGGCTGCAGGCTGATCCAGAAGGGACCGAACCCTTGACCCAGCAGATAGTTGATCCGAACCAGAAAATAGCCGGCTTTGGCGCATAAAAGACCGAGGAAGGCCCCCAGCAGGGTTTCCAGAAGCGCAAGCTGAAGTGCCCTGGAACGCAATTCGGATGCTTCCCGGGCCAGAAAAAAGGAGAGGATGCCGGTCAGCGCCATGGCGGCGCCCATACATCCCCAGTAAGCGGTCAGATTTTCCATGGTTCTTATTCTCCTTGATATGCGCTTGCGAAATAGATAATATCGCAGATATTCCGGTCCTTGGCCCCGTCAGCGTTAATATTGTTGATGCGCTGACCGAGAAAGATCATCTGGGTGGAGTTCCCGCCGTCCAGGGTATAAGCGGTTTTGCATTCCGGCGCAATCTCCAGGATGATATCCCGCATGGTGGGAAGGGTCGCGCCGTAATGGGCACAGCACACGACCAGATAGGTCAGCGTGTCAATCTGGGCGATACACATCCGCTGGTTGAGCTGATGCGGGTCGGCGTGGGTGGGAGAATGCTTCCGATCAAGCAGCGTCTCATCGGGCTGGGGCTGGCCGTCCATGATGAGGGCCGGACCGAACTGGAAGGCATTGATTACTTTTTTGCCGTCAATGACGGTCAGGTCCATGGAGGACTGTTCCTCTCCGGCGGGGATGATATGGAAATCTCCGGCTTCATCAATCAGCAGGATGTCCAGGCTGGGCTCTACCGTACCCCGATAGACCTTCCCCTGACGGAGGACAAAGCTGTTGGTCACGTTGCCCTGAAAAGCCCCCGGGAAATCCCCGTTGATGGCCACGACCGCGTTGACCCGCTTTGCCATCTTCACCGCGGAAACCTTCGTGTTGGAAGTGAAGTCCTTATTATTCGCGGGAAGGGTTCGCAGCTGGGAAGGATCCGCGATGGTGATTTTCGCGTAGTAATAGGTGCAGCCGAACTTTTTGCTGCCTACCCGTTCCCGCTCCACCCGAATGGTGGGATCCTCATAAACCTGGATGTCCTTGTTATACTTTATGGAATAGGCTGCGCCTCCGGACAGATCTATCGGAAGCTTTACGGCCTGTTCAGCAACCGAGGCGGAACAGAGATACAGCAGCCCCAGGAGAATTACAAAGATTTTTTTCATCAATGGATATTCCTTTCGCTTCAAAGACTCCCGGAAACAGAGGCTTCCGTATCGGTTCGACAGATGAGCCGATAAGCGCTCAGGGCAATAAGCAGGGCTCCCAGCCCCATCATCAGCCAGCAGAGATCCGAACGCATCCAGGTCAGGAACCCGATTTTTTCCTCCAGGGCAAATTCCATGGCCATGACGACTCCGCAGCCCAGGAGAGCCCCGATGATATAGGGAAGGAACAGGGACGCCCGCCGGTTTTCCTTCGGGGTGCGAAGGATGCAGCAGACGATAATCACTGCCAGCGCGGGCAGAACCATCAGCTGATTGATCTTGACGAAGCCCCAGCGAAGTTCCAGATCCACGCGCAGGCTTTCCAGAAAGGTCTGCAGGCCGGCGTACAGGGCCAGGAATTTCAGGGCGAGGGTTCCGTCGCGCTGGCCGGCGGCGCGCAGCAGAATCACAAACAGGATCAGGGCGGCGGCGGCCTCCAGCAGAAACACGGGGAAGCACCAGTATCCGTACGGATCCTTTACGCCGAAGGGAAAGCGCAGGAAGAAGGAAGGGTCTTCCGTGGGGAAATAGGTCCGTTCCATAAAAGGATCGAACCAGGCTTCGATATCCTCACCCAGTCCGACGCCGGCGAAATATTCGGCGCTGCGGGCCGTGAAGAGAAAGAAGGCAAAAGGCGCCGCCGCCGCATCAAGAAAGCGGGCGGGCTTTTCCCTTGTGATTCTTCCGGAGATGAACGCCGCCAGCGCAAGCCCCGCCATGGCGCCGTAGAGCATATACCCCCCGTGGGTGAAAGCGAAATAGCTTTCTCCCTGATCGATGAACCAGGTGATGGAAACAAGAACGTACAGCAGCCTGGCGCTGAGAAGGGCCAGGGGAATTCCCGTCAGGGCGAACCAGCTGAGGGCGCCGGGGCGCAGCTGCTTTCCCCGGGGCAGGTGAGCCATGAGAAGGAGGGCCAGAATCGTGCCCAGCGCCAGGGTCAGGCCGTAGGCATAGACCGTCAGGGAACCGAATTGAAAAGAAATCATATTGTTTTACTCCGCGGCGGAGGCAAAATAGATAATATCGGAAATCTGCCGCCCGCCATTGGGGGTCCGATGAATCATTTTGCCGTTGACGTACAGGTGAGTGGATCCGCCGCCGTCCAGGTTGTAGGCAACCTGACATTCGGGCAGGATTTCGGGGATGAAGTTGGCCAGCTCCTGGAGATTGATGCCGGTGCCGTTTCCGCCGTCCACTTCCACAATGGCATATTTGAGGGGCCCCAGCTGGCACAGGCAGATGCGCTGCGTGGCCAGCTTGGCTTCGTGCTCGCCGTTCAGGTCGATCTGCTGAACCTCTCCGTCGATGATCAGGCCGGGGCCGAAGGTGAAGGTATTGACGGCCGTGCGCCCCTGGCTTTCAAGGGATTCCAGGAAAGCGGTCATATCGGCGCTGGAAGCATCTTTCACCACATGCAGATCGCCCTCGTTGTCAATGGCCAGCACATCCCGGGGAACCTTCTGCTGATCCAGCGCGTCCCGGCAGAATACGCCCTGGCGGACGATGTAGCCGAAGTCATAGGTGTACTTGGCGAAATCAGCGTTCATGGCGACCACCGCGTTGGTGCGGGCTACCAGCTTATTGGATCTTTCCAGCTGACGGCTTTCATAGCTGCCGCCGCTGAAAAGCGTCCGCAGCTGGGAAGGCGTGGCGATTTCGATCACGACCCAGCGGCAGGTGACCTTCTTGCTGGAGGACTTGGGCTTGCGCGGCTTGCTGTAAACCACCGCGTGGATGGACTCGTCCAGGTACTCCGTGTCGGAGATCCAGCCGTCCTTCTTCATGGGGCGCCCGAAAACATTCATATCCAGATCCAGGGGGACAACGTCCGCCTGGGAAGGGGAAGAAAGAAGCAGAGACATCATCAGGGCCAGGACGACCGCCCCGATCCATCGAAGCGTATTTTTATTCACGGGTGAAACCTCCTGTTTATTGCGGCTTCGCATGAGAAACCAGCGTCCCTGAGTATAGCAAAATATTCATCAAAATGGAAGAGCTCCGATGAAGAATGAGCGCTGTGGAAGGAATTGAAAATTCCATGAAGAAATAAACAGGGATACCTGTTTTATGATTGCGGGGAAGAAAGGCGGGACAGAGATGAATCGGCGTTATACCCCGGAGAGGGCGGCGTCCTGGCGGAAAAAAGCCGGAAGGGCGGCTCTGCTGGCGGCGGGCACGGCGGCTGTGACGCTGGCGGGCTGCACGGCCCTGTGCTTCGGGGTGACGACGGAGAACGCGGAGGGACGGCTGCGGGGGACGGTGATTCTGTTTGCCCTGGGGCTCTTTGCGGTCTGGACGCTGCTGCGGGAAGGACGAAAACCAGCGCTGCGGGAAGCGGAGCATGAGGAGGGGGTGCTGAAAGCGCCCCCGGAGGAGCGGAAAGGCTTCATCCGGGGAATCGGGCAGCCTCATCCGATTCCCGGCAGCGTTACGTTTCTGCCGGTGACGCTGGAGGAAAAGGGAGAACCGGTTTCCCTGAAGCTGAACGCCCGGCTCCGGGAGGCGTTTCCGGCCGCCGGCACGGGGGTTCGGCTGGAAACCCGGCGGGGATATATTACGGGATGGGAGGAAACGGCCGGTGAAGAAGGGTAAGCAAATCCTGGTGCTCCTTCATCGGGCGCTGCTCTGCCTGCTGGCGGGCGCCTTTCTCTGGGGCTGGATCTTCACCTTTCTGACGGACGCGGCGCCGGAAAAGAAGATCACCCTTTACGCGGATCTGCGGAAAGGCAGCTGGAAGGAGATGGCCGTCGCCCTGGAGAAGGAAGCGCCGGCAGGCATCCGCTTTGTGCAGGTGCGGCCTTTTTCCTATGCCCTGATGAACAGCGACGGCCTGCGCAGCGCGGACCTGTACGTAATGTCGGCTTCCGCCGTCGCGGAATACGGGGAATGGCTCAGCCCGGTGCCGGAAGCGCTGGCGGAAGCATATCCGGAGCTGACAGTCCGGCTTCCGGACGCGGGAGCGGCGGAGGACACGGCGGGGGCGGAGGAGCCGCTTTCCGGGATCCTGATCTTTCAGGCGGCCACCGGGGAGGGGGCTGCGAAGACCTGTCTTCCCTATGCCGACGAACGGCCGGGAGAGGACTGGTACCTGTGCTTCGGCCGGGAGAGCCTGCATACGGGAAAAGCGGACGAGGCGGCGCTGATCCTGGCGGAGAAAATTCTGAGCATGCCTTGAAGAAAAAGGGGAGGAAAAACCATGCGGACGGTTCCTGGCAGGTGGATCTGATGGCCGGGGAGGTGGGCCCCCATTAAAAGAAAGCACCGACGGCCGGCTCAGGCTGTCGGTGCTTTCGCTTGAATGAAGGATCGCAGGCCGCTCGGGCGGCCGGTGCTTGCTTTGCGGAAGAATCACCTGGAAACTCCGGGATCAGATCAGGCTTTCTTACCGCAGCACGACGGAGGTGCAGGCTCCCAGGGTCACCACGGTGCCCTCCAGAGAGGCGCCGCCCTCCCCGGGCAGGGCTTCCAGCAGGGCGGCGATTTCCGAAGGCGCGAAGTCGGTCACGGTCTTCAGATCCACGGACAGGGATCCCTTCGTGGGGTTATGCAGCACGGCGACCCTGCGGCCCTCCTGGGTGAAGAGGAAGCCGCCCAGCTTCGTCTTGTCAAAGGCCAGCGCGGCACAGGCTCCGCTGGCGATTTCCGGATTTTCCTTCCGGACCCGCAGCACCCGCTGATAATGCTTCAGCAGGCTGCCCTCCGTCTCCAGCTGCTGCTGAACGGTATTTTCAGTCTGGCTGGAATAGGTGCTGCCGGGCGGATCCGCCACGGGATCCCCGTCCCCCCAGCGCATGGCCAGGCGCCGGTTGGAATCCGTATTGGCGCTGCCCCGGGAACCCTTCAGGCCGATCTCTTCCCCGTAATAGATGAAAGGCGCCCCGGGCCCCAGCAGGTAGAGATTTGCCGCCATGCGGGCCTTGCCGTCCCGGTCCGGCAGGTAGCCGGCGGCCCGGTCCATATCGTGATTGGAAATGAAGGGAACCAGGAAGGCTTCCGGCCGCAGGGCCTGCACGGTCTCTGTGTACTTTTCCACATAGGCGGTATAGCGGTTTGCGTTCCCGCCGGAGGCGGTATCCGCGATGAGTCCGCTGGCCTGGGAAAGGGTAAAGTTGAAACAGTTCATGGCCGGGACATACTGATCCGTAATGCCGTCTCCGTCCCAGACCTCGGCCACCAGCCAGATATCCGGGGAGAGGGCGCGCAGCTCTCCGGTAAACCAGACCCAGAAGTCGGCGGACCGGGCGTTATCCCCGAAGGAAATGTATTTTGCCGCGTCGAAGCGGAATCCGTCCACTCCCATGTCCAGATAGAATTTCGCGATGTCCAGGGCTTCTTGCCGGACCGCCTCGTTGTCATAGTTCAGCTCCGGCATATCCTGGGAGAAGTTGCCTTCATACCAGAAATCCGTTCCCTGCAGCGGGTAGCAGGCATGGCCTGCCGGGCATTCCTCCGGGGAATAGCACAGATAGTAATCGTAGTAGGCGCTCTGGTCGTTGTGCATCAGCCGGGCCTGCCGGAAACGCTTGAACCAGAGGTGGTCCCGGCTGGTATGGTTCAGGGGCAGATCCAGGATCAGCCGGATGCCTCTTTCATGGCAGCCGTCGATCAGGGCCTGCAGATCCTCCAGGGTGCCGAAGGCGGGATCCATGGTTTTATAATCGGTCACGTCATACTTATGATAGGAGGGGGAAGCGAAGACCGGAGTCATCCAGATGCCCTGGATCCCCAGGCTGGTTTTCGAGGCAGGGTTTCCATCATTCAGATAGTCCAGCCGGTTCAGGATGCCCCGCAGATCGCCGACCCCGTCCCCGTCGCTGTCGGAAAAGGAGCATGGAAAGATTTCATAAAAAACGAGACGCTGGGTTTCCGGAGCCTCCACCGCCTCCCCCTGCGCGGCGCAGGGCAGAAGAAGGAAAACGGAGAGCAGCAGGATCAGAAGGAATGAAGCATTTTTCACGGAATGAGGCCTCCTTTCAGGCAAGAGCGTTCTTTGATCGGAGAAAACGGTTTTCGGTTTGAACGGTGAGACTCCGGGCCTCAGCTTTTTTCATCCTACCATAAAGGAATTGGAATTTCAACGCAGAAATAGGGAAAGGAACAGGGAGAAGAATTCCCGGGCCGGCATCGGGCGGCACGGGCGGGACTGCTTCCGGGTTTAATTGAGAGAATTCCGCGCCGCGGCGCGAAGGAGAACGTTATGGAATGTAATCTGTGCCCCCGGATGTGCGGGGTGGACCGGGAAGCCAGGACCGGGTTCTGCGGCCTGGGATCGGAGATGCTGATCGCCCGGATTCAGCCCCATCTCTGGGAGGAGCCGCCTGTTTCCGGAACCAGGGGAACCGGGGCGGTTTTCTTTTCCGGCTGCACCCTGCGGTGCGCCTACTGTCAGAACGGGGAAATATCCCACCATCCCCGGGGACGGCGTTTTACGCCGGAGGAGCTGGCGGACAGCCTGAAAAAGCTGGAGGACGCGGGGATGCAGTCCATCTCCTTTATCACGGGCACGCCCTTTGTGCCGCAGATCCTTGCCGCCCTGGAACGCTACCGTCCCGCCCTGCCGCTGGTCTGGAATACCTCCGGATACGAGCGGGTGGAGACGCTGAAAATGCTGGAGGGCGCCATCGACGTATATCTCCCGGATCTGAAGCATTATTCCCGGCGGATGGGAGCGCTGTGCGCCAAGGCCCCGGACTATTTTGAAACCGCCTCCGCGGCCATTCAGGAGATGTGCCGCCAGACGGGTCTGCCGAAGTATGACGGGGAGGGCATCATGACCCGGGGAACGCTGGTCCGGCATCTGATTCTGCCTTCCCTGACGGGGGAGAGCATGAAGCTGCTGACCTGGGTGCGGGACACGCTGCCGGCGGGCACCCCGGTCAGCCTGATGCGTCAGTATATTCCCTATAACGGGGTCGATATCCCGGGGCTGGACCGGAAGGTGACGGAGAAGGAATACCGGCGGGTCAGGGACCATATGCTTTCCCTGGGCCTGCCCGGCTATCTGCAGGAACCGGCCTCCGCGGATCCGGATTTTGTGCCCGCGTTCAATCAGGAGGACAGTTTTATTTCGTAAAAATCATGGCCCTCGGAAGATTTCCTCATCATTTCATATAACCAGGAAAATCAGGAAACCGTTTCATTTCATGAAATCCATGTGTGTTTGTGAAATGTTTTTATTTCATAAAAAACATGGACAAACCGAAAATGTTGTGCTAAAATGCCGCCAAGCGAAACAGATAATCCATGCGTGAACGCATGGAAAGAAAGGATGGTTGTTCATATGAAGAAAATCATTTCTCTGTTCCTTACGCTGACGATGGTGCTGAGCATGTGCAGCTTTGCCGGCGCGGACTCTCTGGCGGGAACCTATGACAT
>CAZMFY010000037.1:0-15210 GCA_964565635.1 uncultured Oscillospiraceae bacterium | reverse complement strand
AAGTTTCTCCATTTCGGAGGATAGTTCTAGTACTTTATCATCTTGAGAGTGCGCATAAGTATTCAGCAGAGTGAATACATCAGCATGTGCCGAGAAGCTTTGCGCGCGCATAAAGGAAATGGCAGATGCTTAAGTGCATCTGCCACCTTTCTATTCTTTGGCGGATTCCAGTGCTGTTTTCAGGATCGGAATATCTTCCTGAATCGTTTTTTGAACATCGTCAAAATCAATGATTTCATACTGATGGGCGGCGATGTTGCGGAAACCGCGAATGGCCTTCCATGGGATTTGTGGTATAGCATTCAGAAAATCCTCAGTGAAGGACTTGGAAAGTTCGCCGATGTTGATGAGGCTCATGATAATGGCTTTCTGATACATCCTGTCTGCTTTGAGCGCATCTACTTCGCGCTGGCGCGAAAACGCCTCAATATCAGCGATTTCCGCAAGAATCTTCTGCCGAACCTGTTCGTTGCGTTCTTTATGCTCCATACATCGGCACTGTCCTTTCAATAATCATTCCATCATCAGGCTTGCGGGGAAGCTTCACAATATCTACATCCAGATGGAGGAGCTCTGAAAGGGTTTCCCGCAGACCGCAAATCTGGACAAGAGAAGTAGGATTCTCGGTAAATTCCACAAGAAAATCTACATCGCTTTCAGCATCAGCGGTTCCATTTGCATAGGAGCCAAACAGTTCCACGCGCTTTACAGGGTATTCAGTTACAGCCTGATGTACAGCATCCTGAATCATTTCGAGCGTTGGCATTGCGCTTCCCCCTTTCCAGATACATTATACAGGAGAATGATGGTTTAATCAATTCCACAAATGTGTTAATTGGTGGCATGCTACAGGGAAACCGTTTTGCGGGGGAAGGCAATTTTCAGGCGTTGGGTTCCTGGGCTTTCAGAAAAGGCAAAAAGTCTTCAATAAGAGATATGGAATGATTCTGCACAAGAAAGCTGAAGTACGGCAAAAACTGCTCCATGATCGTGTTAAATGTTTGATCGTCAGCGGCAATTACGCGCTCTCCTTTTTGAAAATATCTGGTAGGGCCAATATGCGTCGAGAAGCTGTACCCGCACTTTTCCAGCAGGTATTCAAAAAGGTCCGTCGGGATGATTTCAGGGGCCGGTATCCGGCGAGCCTGCGCGGAGACTCCCGTCAGTAAAAACGGAATATCGATATTAAGGGCGGAGGCAACTTTTTGCAGCCCGCTTTGACCCATGTTTTGGATTGCGCCGGTTTCCCAGCGATGGATGGTGCTCTTTGGAATGCCGGTTTGCTGGCTGAGATCATCCAGGGACATATGCAGTTCCTTCCTGCGGGCACGAATTCTTTCGCCGATTGTCATTTGAATCACCTGCCGGTTTGATAGATTTGCTCCCTGTTCCTGCGGCCGATCAGAAATCTGGACCATTTCGTGACCGGCGTCTCATGAGGAAGCGGGATTATTATAACAGATTCGTATCCTAAATGCAACTAAAAATATTTTACGCAACATTCGCGAGCTGCCGCAAGCTGCCGCAAATTGCCGCAAATTGCCGCAAATTGCCGCAAATTGCCGCGAATTGCGGCCTGAAATCAATATGAATATGAATATGAATATGAATATGAAATAGAAATAGAAAGAGAAACAAAAATAAAATCATCGTCGTTTTCCACGTATTTATAAAAAACCTGAAAAAGATGTTGCAAAAACGGAACAAGTTGCGTATAATGTACTTCAGGAACCCGAAGGAGGTACAGGATGGGAAACCGGATTCTGAAGGACAGCATCTGCATGAGCGCGGAGATCGACGCGCTGAGCTGGTTCGAAGAGGTTGTTTTTTACAGGCTGATTGTCACAGTGGACGACAGGGGGGTCTATCCCGCTGATCCGGTGGTGCTTGAGCATATTCTTTTCCCAAAGAAAGATCACATTACCCGAAAGATGATGACCGATGCGCTGGATTCACTGGAGCGGAACCGTCTGATTCGTCGATACCATGTTTCCGAAAAGGGAGACTTTCTGATGCTCGTTTCCTGGAACAGGCATCAGCGCCTGCGAAACAGTCGACCGAAATATCCTTCCCCGGAGGAGGCCACGGAGACGGAAACCGACTTCAACCCCCAAATGGAGCTCACTGATGAAGCGAAAACACTGGGAGAGCAGGAGAAATCGGAAGCGCCGGAGCCGACGATCATCGAAATACCCCTGAACGATGGCAGTGAGTATGGCGTGACGCAGAAGGAAGCGGATGAATACGCGGCATTGTATCCCGCGGTGGATGTGCTGCAGGAGCTCCGCTCCATGCGCGGATGGTGCCTGAGCAACGGCGGAAAGAAGAAGACGCGCAGTGGTGTCCGAAGGTTTATCAACAGCTGGCTTGCCCGAGCGCAGGACCGTGGAGGCGCATCATTCCGGAGTCCTCCGGGAATAATGGAAACGTATCGGGTAAATCCGTACCAGATGATGGCATGCGAGGGAGAAGTCATATGACCGAGAAAGAAACAAAACAGCTGCTGTCAACGATTGTGGAGGTATATCCGGCTTTCGGCAAGGACAGGAATCCGAAGTTTACCCTGAATCTATGGCAGACCCTGTTCCAAAAAGTTGTCTTTGAAGATGCGAAGAAGGCGCTGCTGTTTTTTATCGCAACAGACACAAAGGGATTCGCACCCGCGCCTGGGATGCTCCTGAATATCATTTCCAATGCCGTACAGCGGAAGGAAATGTCGGGCGCGGAAGCGTGGGAGCATGCAAAAAAGGCGGCATCCCGGAGCCTTTATTTCAGCGGGGAAGAATTCAGAAAACTTCCGCCTGCGATTCAGGCGGTTGTGCGCAGTCCGGATACTTTGCATCAGTGGGCCTCGATGGATGAATGGTCGCTGCAGCATTCTGTCGAACCGTGGTTTCTTCGGGCTTATGAGGATCAGATGGAAAGAGAATGCAGACTGAGACTCCTGCCGGGGGAGTGATGTGACCATCACGCTGTCGATGAAGTAAAGTGCGGGCAGATTCACCGCCAACGGAGAGAAGAACAAATCTGAAGAGAAGCGGCAGGAGCTTTATGCCTTTGGCAGAAATCTTATATAGAATGAGTTCCTGAAGCAATCTACCAATGATTCGGAGGTCATGAGCATGAGATACCGCGTCAACAAAAGAACCGGTGACCGCATCAGCGAGATCGGTCTTGGATCTGCCTACATGCCGGAAGTTCCGTTGACTCAGGCCATTCCAGCCCTTCGCAGGGCGTACGAAGGCGGCATCAACTATTACGACCTGGCGGCGGGCGATGGCAAGGCCTTTCCGATGTACGGCGAGGCCTTTGCGGATGTACGGAAACACATCCTCTATCAGATCCATTTCGGCGCAGACTACTCCAAGGGTACCTACGGCTGGTCTCTTGATCTGGACACGATCAAGCGTTCCATTGACCGGCAACTGACAGAACTGCGCACGGACTTTATTGATTACGGCTTCATTCACTGCCAGGACGAAATTTCCGACTGGGAGACCTACCAGAAGAACGGCGTGTTCGCCCATATTCTACGGCTAAAGGAGCAGGGCGTTGTCCGGCATCTCGGACTGTCCTCCCACACGCCCGCTGTGATCCAGCGCATTATGGATGACACGCCAATCGACATGCTGATGTTTTCCATCAACCCTGCCTACGACTATGGGCAGGGCGAGTTCGCCAATGGCAGCGCGGATGAGCGGACGGTGGTCTATCGGCGGTGCGAGACGGAAGGCGTGGGCATCTCGGTGATGAAGCCATTTTCTGGCGGGCAGCTGCTCAGCGCAGAGCAGTCGCCCTTTGGGCAGGCTCTGACACCGTATCAGTGCATTCGTTACGCGCTGGACAGGCCGGGCGTGCTGACGGTGCTCCCCGGCGCGCAGAGCGTTGAGGAAGTAGAAATGCTTCTCCGTTATGAGGAACAGCCGGAAGAAGCCGTTGATTATTCCGTCATTGGCTCCTTCGCTCCGCCTCAGGCCTGCGGGAAGTGCGTCTATTGCAACCACTGCAAGCCGTGCCCTGCAGGTATCGATATTGGTCTGGTCAACAAGTACTATGACCTGGCGAAAGCCGGTGACCCTCTGGCAGTGGAGCACTACAAAACGATGGAGAAGAATGCCGCCGATTGTGTTCGGTGCGGCCACTGCGACAGCCGCTGCCCCTTCTCCGTACGCCAGAGCGAGCGTATGCAGGAGATTCGCTCTTTCATGATGAGGAGGGCGCGCCGGGGCGCGGTTCCGCCATCTTCCTGCATTGCCTGGGGCCGGAGAAGCCCTGGACCGGCGGCTGCGTGGCCATCCCGGAAAACATCATGAAGCTGGTAATGCAGCAGGTGCAGCCCGATTGCGTCGTAGTGATCGACACCATGGAGAATATGAACGTCAGCTTTTGATACAGGAGGGGTAACACATGTTTTCGTTCAAAGGAATCCCGGTAAAAATCATCGCGGCGGTGCTGGCGGTGATCGCCCTGGTCACAGGCGTCTATCTCACCTTCTTCCATTCCGTGGGTTTCGTTAAGACCCAGGCCACCATCGTGGAGATGCGGGATACCTCCACAGGCGAGGATACGACCTATATGCCCACAGTGGAATACACCGTGGACGGCGTGACCTACACGGAGGAACTGAATGAATCCAGCGGTTCTTATCGGGTGGGCAAGGTGATTACTGTACTGTATGACCCCAACGACCCTTCCGTCGTTCACAGCGACAGCCTTAAGGGGCTTTATTTCATAGGGGTAGGCGTGGTCATCCTGGCTGTGATCGTGGTGACGGAGATCAGAAAGAAAAAGTCGCTGAGTGAGGTCAAGGCGGCGCAGGCAGAAAACGGCGGAAACACCTATCCTGAATCCGTCCCCGGCCCGGAAAGCTGGCTGTATTTCCTGACGGACGTGGGCACCGCGAAGGCCGGGCACCGCATCGAGGACGCCAACCGCAACGTGCTCTACGAAGCAAAAATGACCAAATTCACCCTGACGGCTCCATTCGGCTTTGACTTTATCGACCACGAGTACGACAGAACCACGCCCCACCTGATCGGCCATGAGGAAGCGTCGGATTGGGGCAACAGCCTGCTGCTGGACAATCATTATACCTTTACGTTTGATGGGGAGGACATCTGGAAACACCTGAAAAGGAACGGCATCACGGTGGAATCCAGCCTGACGGGCGCGGTGCGGACTGAATACAAGATTTATAGAAACGGCCAGGAGATCGCCACGGCGGTGAGCAGCAGCCAGAACGTGCACGAGGAGGACGCGGCTGCCAAATCAAAGCTTTCCAGTCTGGTTCCTGCACAGGGCTTTTATCGCATCCGTACCACTGAAACCGATCTGAGTCTACTGTTTGTGACCCTCCTGGCTTTTGCCCGCAGCGGGGCCAGCGACGATCGCGGCGGCAACCGAAAGACCTTGTTCAATACGATTAAAAATGTATAGAACCAGTAAACCGACAGGAGGGAATCCCATGAAGCGGCAGTTTTCTTTCATCACGGCTTGTATCTTGTTTTTTTCCATGCTTCTGCCGGGCTCTGTCCTTGCATCCGTCCGTGAAACGGACGTTGAAGCCATCCTGTCTGGGATGACGCTGGAGCAGAAGGTGGGCCAAATGATGGCGGTGGCCTTCCGGGTCTGGAAGGAAATCCCCACGGAGGAAGAAGCGACGGTGGAAAACGCCCAGCGGCAGGCGCCGGAGGCGGTCAGCGTCACCGAGCTGAACCAGCAGATTCGGGATTGCCTGGCAAAATACCAATTCGGCAGTGTCATCCTGTTTGCGGAAAACTGCCAGGACGCGGAACAGACACTGCGATTGGTTCAGGATATGCAGGCGACCAATCAGGCGGGCGGCGGTATCCCGATGCTGTTCTCCATTGATCAGGAGGGCGGCAGCGTGACCAGGCTGGGTTTTGGCACCTCCGGCCCCGGCAATATGGCGCTGGCCGCTACCGGCGATACGGAAAACGCGGCGTCCATGGCGGCTGTCTATGGCGAGGAGCTGAAGCTGCTGGGCATCCACGCAGACTACGCCCCGGTGCTGGACGTGAACAACAATCCCAATAACCCGGTCATCGGCGTGCGCTCCTTTTCCGACGATCCGGAGACGGTATCCAAATGCGGCGCAGCCTTTATTCGAGGCCTGCATGATGCAGGCGTGATCTCCACATTGAAGCATTTTCCGGGCCACGGCAATACCAGCACCGACAGCCATACCGGCCTGCCGCTGATCGACAGCAGCTATGAAGCATTGAAGGCCGTTGAACTGGTTCCCTTTCAGGCCGCCATCGATGCCGGAGCGGACATGGTGATGACCGCCCACATCCAATACCCGCAGATCGAAACGGAAACGTACGTATCCAAATCCACCGGGGAAGAAATATTTCTTCCGGCCACCATGAGCCGCACGATCCTGACCGATATCCTGCGCGGCGATATGGGCTTTGAGGGTGTGATCGTTACTGACGCCCTGGATATGGCGGCCATTGCGGATAACTTTACGGATGAGGATATGATCCTCCTGCCCATCAACGCCGGTGTGGATATGCTGCTGCTGCCGCCAGTTTATGATACGGCGCTTTTCCAGCGCATACAGGATATGACGGATCTTACGGTGCAGCTGGTACGGGACGGAAAGATCAGCGAGGAGCGGGTCGATGCCTCCGTCCGCCGCATCCTGATGCTGAAGCAGAAATACGGTTTGCTGGAGCAGAAGGATTTTACCGTGACTGAGGAAATGGTGAATATGGCGGTCAGCGGCGTCGGCAGTGAAGAGAACCGGCAAATTGCATGGGAGATCGTCGAAAAAGGCTTGACGCTGGTCAAGAACGAAAGCAGCGCGTTTCCGATTTCCCTGAAGCCTGGAGAAAAGACGCTGATCCTGTTCGCGGATTCCTGCGCCAGCCGGGCGGGATACGGTGAGCTGGCAACGCAGATGCTGGAAGAAAAGCAAGCGCTGCCGGAGGGCGCTCAGATCGTGGTGACGAAAAGTACCCGGGAAAACGAGGATCTATGCGTCCTGGCGGCGCTTGGCGCGGATCATGTGATCCTGGTGCACCGGGTCTATGCCGCTGCCTGTCTGGATCCATCCACAGAGGATGGCTTCTCTTCTGCGACCTTTGATAAGATCATCGACGCTCTGCACGCAAAAGGGAAAACAGCTATTGTCGTCAGCTGTCAGCTTCCTTATGACGCCGCCCGCTTCCCGGAGGCGGACGCCATGCTGTTGACCTACGGCTCCTCCGTCATGCGAGCCGTACCGCCAGCGGATGGTGCTGGGAGCGCCTATGTGCCCAATTTGGCGGCGGCCCTCTGCGTGTGCTTTGGGCAGGGAGAGGCAAATGGAAAATTGCCTGTGAAAATTCCCGAGCTTAACGAAAACTATCAAATCACCGATCAGATTCTTTATCAATAAAACAGAGAGAATGAAGAAAATGAGAAAACGACTGTTTATTCTGCTGACGGCGCTGCTGATGCTGCTGACGGCAGGGGCCTGCGCCGAAACGGAGATCACCGCTCTGTCCGAGCTGAACGAGCCTGGCATGATCATAGGCCTCGGGCAAGGCAGCGCAGCTGATTTAATTGTCCGGGAGCAACTGCCCAATGCCACCATCGCTTATTTCAGCGATAACGCTGCAGGGTATCTGGCCGTAGCCCAGGGCAAGGCAGACGCTTATGTGTATGATTCGTGATCCTGCTGGACGAGCCGACCTCTGCGCTCGATCCTACCATGGTGGGCGAAGTGCAGGCCGTCATCCGCGACCTGGCCAAGACCGGCAAGACCATGATGATCGTGACTCATGAAATGAACTTCGCCCGGGCCATCTCCAACCGCGTCTTCTACATGGACGAGGGCGGCATCTACGAGGACGGCACCCCGGAGCAGATTTTCGAGCATCCGCAAAGGGAAAACACCCGGCGCTTCATCAAGAAGCTGAAGGTGCTGGAACTGAACATCGAAAGCCGTGATTACGACTTCCTGGGCATGGCGGGGCAGATCGAAGCCTATTGCAATAAAAACCAGATCGCACCCAAGACTTCCAGCCGCATCCAGCTGGCCTTTGAGGAAACGGCGCAGATGCTTGTGTCCATGATCGAGAACCCGCGCATCCAGGCGGTGTGCGAATACTCCGAGACCACGGAAACCGCGGAATGGATGGTCAGCTATGGCGGGCAGCGCCTGGACGTGACAGAATCAGGCGATGATCTGGCGCTGACGGTATTGAAGGGTATCACGGAAGAAATGAAATACAACTGGAATGAAAACGCTGAACTGCCCAATCAACTGAGTTTAAAGATTCAGCGGACATAATGGCAGTTCTTCCACTGCATGAAAGGGGATCCTACGATGCTTAAAAAAGCCATTTCTCTGCTGCTGATTCTTGCAATATGCTGTGCTGCCCTGATAACGGGCAGCATGGCGGAAAGCGGCGCGAAAGACAATTATACTCTGGATCGGGTGGTGGTGCTGAGCCGCCACAATATCCGCTCGCCCCTGTCCGGCAACGGTTCGCTGCTGGGCGATATAACGCCCCATGAATGGTTCGATTGGACCTCCAACCCCAGCGAGCTTTCGCTGCGCGGCGGGGTGCTGGAAACCATGATGGGCCAGTATTTCCGGCTGTGGCTGGAGAAGGAAGGGCTGTTTCCGGAGAATTACCAGCCGGAGGAGGGTGAGGTGCGCTTCTACGCCAATGCCAAGCAGCGCACCTTGGCTACGGCCCGGTATTTTTCCGCCGGGCTTCTGCCCGTGGCGGAGCCGCCTATCGAGTATCATGGGACTTATGATACCATGGACCCCACCTTTGAGCCTTCCCTGAATTTCATAACAGACGAATATGCCCAGGACGCGCTTGCGGAGATTGTGGGAGAAAACGGCTTTGATGGCATTCTCGCTGATCTGAACGATGCCATTTCATTGCTCATGGATACGGCGGATATTGAACAAAGCGAAAGCTATCAGGCCGGAACGTATGGCGATCTACTGAAGGGAGAAACCGTCCTGACCCTGACGGAAGGCAAAGAGCCCAGCATGACCGGCCCCATCAAAAACGCCACCAGTGTGGCGGATGCCATGATCCTGCAATACTATGAGGAAGCGGACGAACAGAAGGCCGCCTTCGGGCATAACCTGTCCATGGAAGAATGGCAAAAGATCCATTCCATTGTGGATACCTACACCGATATGCTATTCTGTTCTCCCATGGTTTCGGTCAACGTGGCGCATCCGCTGCTTCAGGAAATCCGGGCGGAGCTGACGCAGGAAGGCCGCAAATTCTCCTTCCTTTGCGGGCATGACGCCAACATTGCCAGCGTGCTGGCTGCACTGAATTACGGCGATTATTTGCTGCCGGACACGGTGGAGCAGCACACGCCCATCGGCGTGAAGCTGGTCTTTGAACGCTGGGTAACAGAAGATAACGAGGCATTCTATAAGATCAATCTGGTATATCAGAGTACGCAGCAGCTTCGCGGCATGGAGCAGCTGACCTTAGATAACCCGCCCGTCATCTATCCCCTGTGCTTTGAAGGGGCGGATGCGGAAGGGATGGTCGCGGAAGTGGACTTGCTGGCGCTGCTGGATGGCGCGATCGGCGCGTATGACGCGCTCGTTGAAAAGTATACAGCGAATACAGGCGTGGCCGCGTCCGTCGATTACGCCGATCCTGCCTGCTGGGCCTATTACGGCGACGGCGAAAACAAGGATGTGGATGCGTTCCTCATTTGCCCTACGGTGGATATGAACGACGAATACAACATGTCTATGGAGGATGAAGCGACAAAAGCATCCTTCTTGGGCGCGCTGAACATGGAGCGCGGCATTTACACGGATCGGGCTCGCATGTTTGCGCCCTATTACCGCCAGGCTGCCATGAAGGTATATGCTTTGAATCAGGAAGACAGGGAACCCTGGATGCGGTTCGCTTATACGGATGTGTCCGCTGCATTTGCCTATTACCTGGAGAATGAAAACCAAGGCAGACCCATCATCTTAGCGGGCTTTTCCCAGGGCGCGGATATGTGCTATCGGCTGCTGGAGGAATACTTTGGCGATGAAGTACTGCATGATCAGCTGGTGGCGGTATACGCCATCGGCTGGCCCTGTTCGGAAACGCTGGCTAAACAGTATCCGCAAATTGTCCCTGCTTCCGGCCCGGACGATCTGGGCGTGGTGATCAGCTTTGACTGCGAAGCGCCTGGGGTGGAGGAAACCTTCATCACACCCGCCGGGAAAAGAGCTTATGCCATCAATCCGCTCAATTGGAAAACAGATGGTACACCGGCTGAAAAAGCCGAAAACCTTGGCGCGTGCTTCACCAATTACAGCGGTGAAATCAAGCGGGAGGAAACCGGGCTGTGCGGCTGCTTCATTGATGAGACCCGGGGTGTGCTGAAGGTGACGGATATTGATGCGGCGGATTATCCGCCCATCGTGCCCGGGCTGCCGGAAGGCGCCTACCATGTGTACGATTATCAGTTCTTTTTCCGTAATTTACAGCAGAATGTGAATCTGCGGATCGAACGGTTTATAGAAGAATTGGAAAGAGCAGAAGCCAATGCGGCGTAAAGGCGCTGCTTGGAATCATGACAATGAAGACGGTTGGGTGAAATGAGACAGTTCAAGAATCTTGTAATTCCCCAAATATCAGTAATAGGGGTATCTGACGAAAAGGAGACTGAAGCAATGGATTGCGGATTGAGGCGTGAAAAGCGTTTGATATATCATCAGATTAGTAGGAGGATTTAAGACATGCCGCAAAAGAAAAAAGTCAGGATCGAACTGATCGATATTGCCAAAGCGATCACCATCTTTCTCGTCATTTTAGGGCACACAACGGGAAATCGAGATACGCCCATGTACCGTCGATTGCTGTACGCATTTCACATGCCGCTGTTCTTTGTTCTGGCGGGCATGTCCATCCGCCCTGCGGGGGTGCATGGCTGGCCAGGCTGGAAGGCCTTCCTGCGGAAGAACATTCTGGCGCTGGTGGTGCCCTATCTGATTTGGGCCTTTGTCTATGCTCCCTTTACCTTTGAGAATGTTCCCCGTTTTCTGTACGGCTCCTGGCAAGCTGTGGGAGATGCGCAAACGCTCACTTCGCTGTGGTATCTGACGGCGTTCTTTGTGGCAAGGCTGCTGACGCAGATCGTGTTTTCCCTGCTGGATAAGGCGGGTATTCAGAACATGCCCCGTGCCTGCGGCATCTGCGCCGTGCCCCTGTTTGCCATCGGCTTTCTGCTTCCGACGATCCAGAACGGCTATCCCTGGTGCGCCGACGTTGCTTTTGTCGCGTCGGGGTTCATCCTGCTGGGCGTTGCGCTGCGTAAGCCTCTTTTGATCCTGGCGCAGCAAAAAGTGTGGGTGCTGGGCGCTGTCTTTGCAGGCAGCCTGGCCCTGCTGCTGGGCGGAACGGTGCTGCGTGGCGACGCACTGGAGCTTAGCCTCATGTGCGTCAGCGAGTATGGCAATCTTTTCTGGTTTTTCCTGAACAGCGCTGCCGGAACGATGGTGGTGCTCGCGCTTTCCATGCTGCTGCTGCGTTTGGCCCGGGAAGGTTCGCGGCCCTTCAGCACCGCCGCTGTCAGCTATATCGGCCAGCATACGCTGGGAATCTTCCTGCTGCATAAAAACATGCTGCAAATGCTGATCCTGCCCTGGCTCCGCACTTGGATTGCTGGTCCTGATCTGCTGACGGCTTTCCTGGGAAGCTGCGTAGCCCTGGCTGGAAGTATTCTGCTGTGTGCCGTGATTGAAAGGTATGTGCCGCAACTGCTGGGGCAATTCCCCAAATATCAGTAATAGGGGTATCTGACGAAAAGGAGACTGCATGACTATGTATAAAATGATCTCAGTTGCTGTAGTAATTGTTATGACGATTGTTAATTTTGCCTGTTCCGGGTTTGCGGAAGCCAATGCTGAGAATTTGGTCAAAACAGGGATCATTGGCGCGATGGATGAGGAGGTCGCCACGCTGAAAGAGGCGCTGACGGAAGAAACGGTTCAAACCGTTGCCGGTATGGAATTCCATGAAGGAAAGCTTGATGGAATAGATGTGGTGGTTGTCAAATGCAGCGTTGGCAAAGTGAATGCCGCAGCCTGCGCGCAGATTCTGATCAGTGTGTTTGACGTTGACCGAATTATCAATACAGGTGTTGCCGGTTCTTTGGATGCCAGCATTGATATTGGTGATATCGTCGTTTCCACAGATGCTGTGCAGCATGATATGGATGCGACGGCGCTGGGCTTCGCCCGGGGCGAAATCCCATACAGTGACGTTTTCGTATTCCCTGCTGATGAAGAAATGCGAAAGAGCGCGGTGGAGGCGGTCAAGGCTGTGGCACCAGATATTCACGCATTTGAAGGCCGTGTATGCAGCGGAGATCAATTCATCGCGTCTCACGAGCAAAAGGATGCCATCATTTCCGCGTTTGGCGGTTTGTGCTGCGAAATGGAAGGTGCTGCCATCGCGCAGGTCTGCTGTCTGAATGAAACGCCCTATGTAATCATCCGAGCCATATCCGATAAGGCTGACGATTCTGAAGAAATGTCCTATATAGAATTTGAAAGAGCTGCTGCTGAACGCTGCGCTGCCATTACCAGGTATATGATTGGACATTGAGGCATGAAAAGCGTTTGATATACCATCAGATGAAAAAAACAGAAGGCTGTACATATGGCCGCAAAAATGAACGGAGGATGATGAATGAAGCTTCGCGGAAAAATGCTCGGCGTATCCCCAAAATGCTTTTACGCCGTTGTGTTGGCATGTACGATCGGCATCCTTTTGGGTTCCTTCTTTGATTTTCAGATCAACGAAAGGCTTGCCAACGTTACGAAGCTCGGCTCCTTCTTCGCCGCGTATGGTTGCTATTTCTCCTACTGCCTGTATCCGGCGGCAGGGATGTGTCTGTACAAGGGGCTGAAGAAAAAGGGATTTCCCATGGCGGGGACAGTGTTGCTGATCATCGGCTGGTTCCTTGCCGTCTATTATACGAATACCTACAGCGGCGGCAAGCTGCGCGATCTGCTGTTCCATTACAAAGCCGGCGAGTCGTCACCGTGGCTTTCGGTCCTGAACTGGCTGATCATTGCAGCGCTGTACGTGTGGCCGATGATCCTGTGCAACAAAATTCTGGATGAAAAGGATGCGGACAGACTGATTGCTGTCGGGGCGGCGATCCTGATAGCGGGCGTTGTCTCCGACAACGTAAACCTGTGGCTCAAACAGCTGGCCTCCCGCCCGCGATACAAGTATCTGATCACGCTGGACGATCCGAGAAGCGCGTATCGCACCTGGTGGCAGATGGTTCCGAATCTCGCCGGCAGCGATGACAGCTTCAAATCCTGGCCCAGCGGCAATATGACAATCGCAGCCATGATGTTCTCGCTGCCCATGCTCGCGGACGTGACGAAGAAGAGAAGTGAGAGCAGAAATTTCCATTGCTTTATCTTTGCCTGTGTGTTCGTGCTGCTCTACGGCTATAACCGCATCCACATGACCAATCATTTTCTCACGGATGTATGCTTTGGGACGCTGATCACGTATCTGATACACGCAGCCGTGAGCAAGGCACTTTTGTCGGCGGAGATAACAGATTGACAAATAAATGCTCCCGGAAGGAGGACGAACCCTGAACATGAAAAGAATCGTTGGCTTTGTATTGCTGATTGTCATGCTGCTGCTGTGCGGCTGTGAGGCACGCCCGAAAAGCAATGATCAGACATCCTTTTCCCATTGGAATTCTGATGCCCCGGCGCTGAATGCGCTGATCGAGTATGTGCGCGCCGTGACAGACAAGGCGTCGCCCGACTACATCCCTCCGGCAGACCGTATCGCCACCTTCGATATGGACGGCACGCTGATCGGCGAGCTGTTTCCGACCTATCTGGAGGATGTCATGCTGATGCGCCGGATTTTTGACGATCCCACTTATACGCCGGACGAGGACATGGTTGCCTTCGGCCTCGTCGTACGCGACCATGCCGTGGACAGAACCTTTCCGGCAGGTTTTGAGTATGCGTTCTCCAGCCATCTGGCCAAAGCCTTCGCCGGAATGACGCCGAAGGAATACGATGATTATGTGAAAAATTTTCTTGTTTCCCCGGTGGATGGATTTGAGGGTATGACCTATGCGGAAGGATACTACCTGCCAATGGCGGAGGTCATTGGGTATCTTCTGCAAAACGACTTCAAGTGCTATATTGTCTCGGGCAGCGATCGTTTCACCATTCGCACCTTTATCAAGGGTGTGTTTGATATCCCCAGCGAAAACTGCATCGGCTCTGACGCGAAGCTGGAAGCAAAAGACCAGGGCGATGCGGAGGACTATGATTATCAGTTCACCGGCGATGATACCCTGGTGCGCGCAGCCCAACTGCTGGTAAAGGATGTGAAAACAAGCAAGGTTCTGCAAATCGCCCGGGAGATCGGCAAACAGCCGGTACTCTCCTTCGGCAACAGCTCCGGCGACGTGAGCATGCACAACTACGCCCTGTATAATAACCGTTACCGGAGCGCGGTATTCCAGCTGATTGCCGACGATGACGTCCGTGACTACGGCCACCCGGAGAAGGGGCCTGAGCTTCGCAAGCAATGGGAGGACATGGGCTTTCACGTGATTTCCATGTGCGACGACTGGAAGACGATATACGGCGAGAACGTTGTCAGAACCGGTGAATTTCACTGGCTGGAGGATTATTCGGACGACAAAATATCTGAAAAAACAAGCGGCATGGCCGACGATACCGACGCCGCTTAGCCCCATCGGATTACCTGTGCATATTTCGGACAACGGTATATGAATTTCAGCGGTCGGCAAATGTTAAGAAAAGTTCGAGGTGTCAACACTCAAAAAGACCGCCCAGTCGGACGCCTCGAGACTTTTCTATTTGGGTCAAAGCACTGGATTTGTCAGAACTGGTATTGCGTATGTGTGAGATACATCCGTAAAGCTGCTCTGGAAACTACTGCCATTTTATCACATACTGAAACCGAACGCGTACTTACCAGAGCTCTTGAACAGAGTACTGATGAATCTGATGCTGAGTAAACAGCGCAGATTCACCCCCTGACAGCCTTCACCCCCTTTCACCCCCTGCGGAGGTCAAGGGGGTGAAGGTCTTTCTTTGTATCAAATCCAAGATGCTGACATTCGATAGGATGTGAAGTGGTAAGATAAAACTGGACACGGAGGGGGTAGAAATTGGACACCAACCTG
>CAZMFY010000036.1:0-15624 GCA_964565635.1 uncultured Oscillospiraceae bacterium | reverse complement strand
TTATTCTTGTGTTGGTCGTGACGATGCCTTCTATCTTGTTCGAACTCTCCGTACCCTGAACTTTGGCTGCTTCAACCAAACGATCAAGCACCGCAGGCTTTTGTTTCAGGTAGAGTTCCTGTCGGCCTTTAAACTCATGAATCTGAGTAAGCAAAGCAACAATTTCATTGTCCCATTGGACATCTTTGAACGCGGAATAATTAAAAGCGCGCATATCGACACGCCTCCTTTTCTCCCAAATATTATTTGATTTTGGGAGAAAAGTCAAGGCTTTGGGAGAAACCAAAGTGTAAACTATTTCCCCCTTCTCGTTACGCTTGATTGCTACGAAGTCAATTTCTTTTTTATACACTTTCACAAAAAACTGTATCGGTAAGAATAAAAAAATCACTACGATAAAGGGAAAAGCGGCCAGTCACGGTCGCCTTTCCTTCCTGCACCGGCTCCGATTATCCGGCCTTTTCCCCCATCAGCCAGATCTGCTCTATCTCCATCCTCTCATCAAACAAAATCAGATCCGCGTCCTTTCCCGGGGCGATTTCGCCTTTGTGCGCGGAAATCCCCATCACGCGGCACGGGTTGAAGCTCATCATCTGCACGGCTCTCCACAGCGGCAGTCCAGCGTCCTTCCACATGGTCCGGACGCATTTAATGGCGGAGGTAACGCTTCCCGCGAAGCAGGAGTGATCCGGCATATACGCCACGCCGTTCTCGATAACCGCCCAGCGGCCGTCGTCGCCGATGCCGATCCGGGAGCCCTCCGGCATCCCAGCGCCGCGCAGCGCGTCCGTAACCAGGGAGATCTGATCGGGATTCTTCAGCTTCACGATCAGCTGAAGAAGCTCTCTGGGCAGATGATGCCCGTCCGCAATGATCTCAACATCCAGCTCATCCAGCAGATAGGCGCTTTCCAATACGCCCAGCACACGATGCGCCCGGTGCCTGGTGATGGAAGACATGCCGCTGTACAGATGCGTGACCAGGGTAAATCCATGCTGCACTGCTTCCAGCACATCCTCATACACAGCGTTCGAATGTCCGATGGAGCAGATGATCCCGGCCGCCTTCAGCCGGTCGCCCATCGCGGCCACTCCGGGCAGCTCGCACGCGGCGGACACGCGGGCAATGACGTCCCTGTTCCGCAGCAGAAGCTGCACATCCTCTTCCGAAGGCGCTTTTAAAAATTCAGGATTCTGCGCCCCGGCCTGCTCCGCAGAGAAAAAGGGGCCTTCCAGATGCAGGCCGGGCAGATGGGGCAGCCCGGGCAGATCCTTCACCCGGCGGAAAACCTCAAAAATCCTTTCCACCTTGTCCATCGGCGCGCACAATGTGGTGGGATAAACAGTGGTCGCTCCTCCCGCCAGGGAGCACTTTGCCGCCGTCTGAAAAGCCTCGGCGGTTCCGTCCATGTAATCCGCTCCGTCGCCGCCGTGCACGTGCATGTCCACAAGCCCGGGGGACAGGAACAATCCATGGGCGTCCACGATCTCCGCTCCCGGAATGCGTTCCTCCGTCAGACCGGCGATCCTGCTGCCGTCCACAAGCAGATTCTTTCCCTCAACAATGCTGTTTTTCAGGATGATTTTCGCGTTGACGAATTCTTTCATTGCAGCCCCTCCGCTGAGTCGCGGTCCAGATACAGCCGGGCTGCCGGATGGGTCCGGAGAATGCCCGCCGGGCAGGCGGTGCTGATTTCATCGCACAGCGCGTGCCGGACGGCATTTGCCTTGGACGCCGCCGGAACGACGCAGAAAATCCTTTCCGCGCTCATCAGGGCGGGAATGGTCGCAGTAATGGCGTATTGCGGAACCTCCTCCAACGTGTCGAAGCATTTGTCATGCACCTGCTGTTTCCGGCAGATCTCATCCAGCCTGACCTTCTTCACGAGGCAGGGATCCCGGAAATCCGCCACCGGCGGATCATTGAACGCCAGATGACCGTTCTCCCCGATTCCCATAAAGCAGATATCCAGGGGATTCCCTCTGAGGATCTCCGCGTACCGGTCCACATCCTCTTCCCGGGAGCCCATCAGATAAACCTTCCCGAAAGGCACCAGCCCGAAAAGATATCGCGTCAGGAAATTGGAAAACTGCTGCGGGGCCTGCTCCTCCAGCCCGAGATAATTGTCCATGTGAAAGGCGTTCACTTTATGCCAGTCCACATCGCTGTGCACCAGTCCGTCCAGCAGCTCAAGCTGGGAAGGCGCGGCCGCGAACATGACGTTCGCATAGCCCTTCCGTCGGATCACCTCCCGGATGGCCTCCGCCCCGTCTTCGGCCGCGGCCTTTCCCATCTCCGCCCGATGATCATAGATCATGACCTGCAGCTGATCCCTCAGGAATGTTTTCATGGCTTTTTGCTCCTTTCAGTTCTCCTCATGCGCGTTGTTCTCCCGGTGCATGGATCGGTATGCCGCCGGGGAGATCTCCTGACTGTTGCGGAACCAGGTGGTGAAATAGGAGGCGGTTTCAAATCCGCATTCAGATGCGATCTGCCCGATGGTTTCATCCGTGGTGATCAGCAGCTTTCTGGCCCGTTCCATGCGTCTCAGGCTGACATATTCCCGGAATCCAAGGCCGGTCATCTCCTTCAGATATTTGCTGAAGAAATAGATGGAGATGCCGAAATGATCCGCCGCCGAGGTCAGGGAAAGGGTGGAATCGGTAAACTGCTGATCCAGGTAGGCCACGATTTTCTGCTTGATGATCCATTCCTCATCCTGGCTTCTTTTGGTCAGCAGCCCGCATACTCTCTCCACGTCCTTTTTCAGCCACTCGAACAGCTTTTCATCCTTGTTGGCCGAAATCATGGGGATCAGATCCTGCTCGTCAATCGGGATTTCCTGGGATTGCAGGAAAGAGGTATACATGCTGATCAGCTTGGTCCGGCTGTAAATGTTGAACAGATAGCTGTTGTTCGTGGCCAGCAGCTCCTGGAGCATATCCAGGCATTTCACCGCGTCGTCCTTCAGCCCGGCCTGGATATACTGCAGCGTTTTTTCCATGAGCGTCACGCTCTTTTCGGTTTCGTTCTGCAGTGGTTCATTGTCACCGAAACTGGTAAGCGCGGTGTGATAGGATTGCTGAAGCTCGTTGATTTCCGTCACCACATTGCCCGCGCCGATGGTGAAGTCCGCGTGGTATTCCTTTGAAATCAGATCATGAATCGCCTGGCAGACCGTTTCCGGATCCGCCTTCTTGTCCAGCACCACAATGATGATGGTATGGTTTTTGTTGGGAATATCCGTCACAAAGGCGCGCAGCCCCAGCTTCACATTCAGCAGCTCCGAAAACCGTTCCCGTTCCGCGTTTTCAAGGCTGAAAGACCTGATCATGAAAACCTGGAACCACACGTTTCCGAAATGGTTGCCGGCGAAAAACTGATGCTCTGCCGGCAGCGGATACCCGTAGAGCAGATTGTTGATCACGTATTCCATCATCATCAGCCGCTGTTCGGACACGATGCCGGCCATCTCTTCCCGGTCCGTATAAAGCTGATCTATTGCCAGCTCAATCGCTTCGATTTCATTTCCCACATGCTTGTTCTGATCATAGGCCTGTGTTTTGGCCACCAGGCGCGTGATGGGCTTGTAGGTCAGATAGATTCCCGCGCAGCAGAAGCAGATAATCAGCAGGATCATCGCTTCCAGTATACGCGATATGGCGGTGTTGTAGGCCGGGGTATCCCCGGAAAACGCTTTCTCCGAGATGGTGTAGACCGTTTTCATGCCGCCCGGAGCGCGTTTGATGAAAATATATTCGTTGCCATCCCTGGATTGCAGCTGTCCGTAAGAGACCTCATTGGACCGGATCAGATCCCAGAAGGATTTGTTCTGCAGCAGTCCGGGATCGAACTGCTTCCCGGCAAAGAAAAGCTTCTCCTCCTGATCTATCAGGGCCACCCCGTAGTTCACCTCATCCACATATCCGGTGTAATAGGACATCAGCGACTCGCTGGATACCGTATAGAACAGGATGCTGTTCACATCCGCGACCGCGCCGACCTTGAACGGGAAAAAGAAAAGAAGCTCTCCCTCATTCATCGGCATTGTGTCAAAGGACGACAGGATTCTTCCGGCATGGGTATCCGTTGCGGTCAGCGCGTTCCGTATTTCCCCGGCGAACCCCGGCTGCTGCGGATAAAACCGGTCAATATATTCCTGCAGGCTGTAGGAGTGGGCGTTGGTAATCATGGTATCCTGCTCAAGGTAATACAGGTTGAGCCGGACCACAAACGGCATCATCCGCAGATACGCGGCCAGCTCCTGGGCCGCTTCATATTTGTTGTACGCGTGGGCAAAGAGCTGGGCTGAGGTGATTTTCCCTTCCGCCCGGATCAGATATACGTTGTTTTCAATGCTTTCCGTTACGTGGCTGAAATAGTTCTGAAAATTGCTGACCGCTTCTTCATAATGCAGCGTTCGCTGGCGGGAGATTTCCTGGCTGGACCGGTGGATGATAAAGAACTGGATCAGCAGCAGCGGAATCAGTACGCAGAATCCGACCAGCGCAATCTGCCGGAACAAATATCCGTAACGCGAAAGCGTTTTTCTCAGTTTCGTTTTCATAATAAGCCTTTCTGCAGCCGTATGAAAATGTATGCCATGATTAAAATAATACTATCAGATAAAAAGCGCATTTGAAAGTTAAAAAAATTAAAAGGCGGTTTCAATCTCTTCAAAACGCCGGAATACGGAGGCTCTTCAAGAAGATTGAAAGTGTTTTTCAGAAAAATGCTCTGTTTTTCCCCAGTCATCCTGTGATATGGTTTAGGTGACAAAAAGCAGCGAACTGAAAATTTCCCGGAAAAATGTTTTCTCCTTTGTTTTGGGTTGTCTGTTGTTATTTCTTTCAGAGCAAAACACAGAAAACGCATGATGAAACGGAGGGCAGCCGTATGATGGCAGTGAAGGATCCTCTCAGGCTGAAAAAAGCTCCTTTGCGAAAACGGATCGCCTCCCACTGGGAGCTGTATCTGTTTCTGATTCCCGCGGTCATCTGGTACGGCATCTTCCGTTACGGGCCTCTGTACGGGATGCAGATCGCCTTCCGCAATTTCAACGGTGCGCTGGGAATCTGGGGCAGCAAATGGGTAGGCCTGAAGCACTTCCGTACCTTTTTCGAAAGCTATTACTTCTGGCCGCTCTTGCGAAACACCCTCGCCCTTTCCTTCTACCATCTGCTGGCCAGCTTCCCTTTGCCGATTCTGCTCGCCCTGATGCTCAATGAGATGCGCGTGGAAAAATACCGCAATGTGGTGCAGACGGTTGCCTATGCCCCGCATTTCATTTCCCTGGTTGTTCTGGTCGGAACGGTCAAAATTATCTTCGGAACCTCCACCGGTCTGGCCTCCGTCCTGGTGGGAAAGCTCGGGATTTCCTATTCAAATATTCTCACCGATCCGAATGCCTTCCGCCATGTCTATGTCTGGTCCGGCATCTGGCAGAATGTAGGCTGGAGCGCCATCATCTACCTGGCCTCCCTTTCCGCCATTGACCCCCAGCAGCATGAGGCGGCCATCATCGACGGTGCGAGCCGCCTCCAGCGGATCTGGCATATCAATCTGCCGGTGATCGTCCCGGTCATCACCATCATGCTGATCCTGAATTCCGGCAGCATCATGAACATCGGCTTTGAAAAAGTCCTGCTTCTCCAGAATGACCTGATCATGGATACGGCGGATGTGATTTCCACCTATGTGTACCGCCGGGGCCTTCTGCACGCGGAATTCAGCTTCTCCTCCGCCGTGGACCTCTTCAACAATGTGTGCAATTTCCTGCTGCTGATTGTTGTCAATTACATCTCCGGCAGGCTGAACAACAACAGCCTGTTCTGAGGAAAGGAGGGGGATGTGCGATGTCAGCCATCCGGGAAACCCGCGGCGACCGGGCCGTCGGAATCATCAACGGGATCCTGCTTACTGTCTTTCTGCTGATCATTCTTCTCCCGCTGATTCATATTCTGGCCGCGTCCTTTTCAGATCCGATGCTGGTCGCCAACGGAAACGTCTTCCTGATTCCCAAGGGGCTCAGTCTGACCGGCTACAAATATGTGCTCTCGGATCAGTCCATCATGACGGGATACCGCAATACCATGCTCTATACCGTGGCCGGCACCGTCATCAACCTGCTTCTCACCCTGCCCGCGGCCTACGCCCTCTCCTGCAAAACCCTCCCCTTCCGCAGGATTCTGATGGGGTACATGCTTTTCACCATGTATTTCCATGGCGGCATGATTCCGACCTACCTGCTGGTCAAAAACATGAAGCTCCTGGATACCTGGTGGATTCTGCTGCTGATCAACGGCGTCAGCACCTACAATCTCATCGTGGCCAGAACCTTTTTCTCAAACGGTGTGCCCCAGGATCTGGTGGAAGCCGCCATGATTGACGGCTGCAGCCGCACAAGAAGCTTTATTTTCATCATCCTGCCGCTGTCCAAAGCCCTCATCGGCGTCCTGACGCTGTATTACGGCGTTGCCCACTGGAACAGCTGGTTCTCCGCCATGCTCTACCTGTCGGACAGCAATAAATTCCCGCTCCAGCTGGTGCTGCGCGCCATTCTGAATGAAGCCCAGAGCATTCTCTATTCCGACGGCCTGGAGGATACCGCCAGCGAGCATCTGCGGATCGCCCAGCTGGTCAAATACTGCGCCATCGTGGTTTCCAGCGTGCCGGTCATGGTGCTCTATCCCTTCCTTCAGAAGTACTTCGACAAGGGCGTGATGCTGGGCTCGGTCAAGGGATAAACCCGTCTGAGGCGGGTCATAAAACGATTGAAAGGAGGCTCAGGTTTTCCCGCAAACAATTCACCAAAAGGACAGATTCTGGAAAGGAGAAAAGGATTATGCGTAAAACATGGATTCTCATCATGGCGTTGCTGATGGTCATGCTGTGCCTCCCGGCCGAAGCTGAGTTTCATAAGACAGGCTATCCCATCGTGGATGAGCCCGTTACCTTCACGGTGATGAATCCTCAGGCCTCAACCGGCGGTCCCTGGGGAGACAACATGGTGTTCTTCACAGCCATGAAAGATCTGACCGGCGTGGATTTCACCTTCTCAAACACGCCTCAGTCCGACTGGGCCACGAAGGTGAACCTGGCCCTGGCCAGCGGCGAGCTGCCGGATGTGTTCATGTCTGACGTCACCGCCGACAATATCTTTGTTTACGGCGTGCAGAGCGGGCTGTTCCTGGATATCTCAGACCTGATCCCGGAATATATGCCCAACCTCATGAAAATGCTGGATAAATATCCGGATTTCCTGAAGGTCGTCACCCAGACCAACGGCGCGATCTATTCCTTCCCCAAGCTGCTGCGGACCGCCACCAGCGGAACCGGCATCATATATATCAATACCGATATCATGAAGGCCGCCGGCGTGGAGAAGCTGCCGTCCACCCTGGACGAATTCTACGACACCTGCATGGCCATCAAGGAATACAAGAAGGATGATCCGAATTTCGTGACCTTTGTGCCCCAGCACGTGAACGCCTTCAACCAGCATTTTGAACTCCACATGATCGGAGCCTTCGGCGATTATGTCAACGCCGGCTTCAATGATGACGGAACCGGAAAGGTGTTCTACAACGGCATCACGGACCAGTACAAGAACTATCTGGCTTTCGTGAACAAGCTCTACAAGGACGGCATCATTCATCCGGATATGTATTCCATGGATGAGGCGACGGCCCTGGCCATGGTGAAGGAAGGCCGCTGCGCCATCACCACCATCGGCACCCAGATGCCCATCGAGCAGCATGAGGACGGCAGTTACAATGTCGCGGTTCTTCCGCTGTTCACCAGCGAATATACGGATACCCTCAAGGTCGCGTCCTCGAATATGATCTCGGATTCCGGCATCGTCATCTCCGCCAAATGCAAAAATCCGGAGATCCTGCTGCGCTGGTTCGATATCTATTATTCCGAGGAGGATGTGGCTCCCGGTCTGAACAGTGTCTCTCCCTGGCTGGGCGTCCGCGGCGAAACCTGGGATTATACCGATGAAACCCATCAGTATTATCACCGTCCGCAGCCCAGGGATCCGGAGATGAACTCCACAACCTATATTCAGACCTACGGCGCTCCCCAGAACTATCTGGGCCTGGATATGACCGCCATTCAGCAGGGCGGCTCCTTCGGCAATACCGTCAAGGGTCTGGGCAGCGTCGCCTATATCTATCCCTATGCGGTTCCCCAGTTCCCGCTCAACAAGAACGGCCCCACCACCACGAACCTGCTGAAGTTCACCGAGGAGGAGCAGGAAATCTACACCAACACCATGGTGGATATCGACGCCTATGTGGATCAGATGAAGGCGAAGTTCATCACCGGCGTCGAGCCGATTGAGAACTTTGATAAATATGTCGAAACCCTGAAGACCATGGGCCTGGAAAAGGTACTCGGCGTTGTCCAGGCAGCTTATGACCGTTACAGATAAGATCAGCTGATCAGTCGGCAGAAAAAAGGGGGAGCAGGTCTCGGCCTGCTCCCCGTCCTGCGAAAGGGGAGGCGAGGCATGAGCAGAATCAATGCGGACAACGACTGGCGGATGGAGGATCCGCTTCCCTGGTGGCAATGGCTGAAGGAAACCCCCGTCGCCATTCTCGAGGAAAATGAACTGCCTGCCTGGAAGGATACCCGGCAGGTCATCCAGGCCCTGAAGGAGATGGGCGCAGATCATCTCCGGTACCCCGCCATCTGCTGGGGGGCGCATTTCTATGACAGGTCCGATTTCCTCCCGAAGGCTGCGGGGATCGCGCCGGACAGCGACTGCTTCGGGGACATGGTGAAAGCCTGCCGTGAAAACGGCATCAAGGTCATGGCCTACTGTCACTATGGCGTATTGTATCGCGAGCTGGAATATCTTCATCCGGAATGGCTGGCCCGGAAGGCGGACGGAACGCCGGAGGACTGGAACCGGATTCACCGGAAGGTCTGCCTCAGCAGCCGCGGCTTCCAGTCCGCCATGCGCGGAGCGATCCAGGAGGTCATTGACAAATATCATCCGGATTCGATCTATCTGGACGGCCCGGCCTGGTATTGTCCCGAATGCTATTGTGAAAGCTGCCGCACCCGCTGGCGCGCCAGATATGGCGAGGAAATGCCGAAGCAGTTGCATTATGAGGACGGAACCCTGAAAAAGTTCACGCAGATCCGGGATGAATCCTATCTGGAAACCCTGAGCATGATTCATGAAATCACCCAGAAGGCCGGCCTTCCTCTGCAGATCAACACCCATATGCATACAGAATTCCACCATCGCCACGGAAACATGCCCCTTGCCATGTCCCAATACTGCGAAGGCGCCAACACCACGGAAGTGCACCGGCCGGATCGCTTTATCGGCATCTTCCAGTCCGCCAAGCTCGGGGAAGCCCACAAGCGGGTTTCCATGGCTTATTGCCCTCCTGGCCCCTTTGAAACCCTGCGGACCTACAGTCTTGATGAAACCCTGGTCACGGGCATGGCTTATGTGATGCACGGCGGAACTCCGATGGAGGAACCCGTCAGCAGCTATTTTTACAGCAACCGGGGCGGGGAAAAGATGCGGACGCTGAATGAAGCCATCCGGGCCCATCGGGAAATGTATTACCGCACCCAGCCCGTTCGCGATCTCGCGATGGTATATCCCTATGGCGGCCTGGCGGATTTCAGCGAGCGGCAGCAGGATCATTTCAATCACATCTTCAGCTGTGCCTTTGAAACCCTGACCCATGGCGGCATCCACTTTGACTGTATCTATGATGTGCAGCTCAGCCCGGAGCGGATAAAAGGCTACCGTGCTCTGATGCTGCCCGCCAGCGCCTTTGTGGATCCGGAGCAGCAGCAGATCCTCCGGAACTACGTCGCGGAAGGCGGCGCCATCATCGCGGGTCCTGAATTCGGCATGTATGCCGCCGACGGAACCCGGACCAATCACCTGGCGCTGGAGGATGTGCTGGGCGTCTGCTATGAAAAGGATAACCCCCCGGAGCCCGTCCGGACCCGGGAATACCGGGAAAGCTCCCTGCTCCACGGCTTCAACCGGGTGCCGGAAGCCTATGTCCGGTCTGACTGCGGCTTGTGCGAGGACCTTGTGCCGGTTTCGGACGCCGTCGTCGGCATCCCCAATCTGGACCGTTATGTATTCTATACCTGCGTCATCCCCCAGGGGGCCGACGTGCTCGCGGACTTGTTCCTTCCGGCCGACGGCATGTTCGGAACTCCCCTGACCTTCCCCTTCGGAAAGCCCCCCGCCGTCACAGTAAACCGCTGTGGCCGGGGAAAAGCCTATTACACAGCCTGCGATATCGGCTTTATCTATGAGCGCCGCGGTCTGCCGGAGCAGCGGGAGCTGCTTCTGAATATAGTCCGTCATGCCCTGGATCAAAGGCCCGTGCTTTCGATGAAAGCGCCCCCCTCCGTCATCTGCAATCTGGTGGAAAACACGGAAGGCCGCTGGCTCCATCTTCTGAACTATACCGGCAGCATGCTTGAAAAAAGCCGCTGTGTGGAATGGGTGGCTCCCATCGAAGGATTCAGCGTCACCATAAGGGTGCCAAAGAAAGTCAGGTCCGTGAAGACCGTCTATCCGGATCAGGAGCTTCCCTTTGACCAAAAGGACGGAGAAGTCACCTTCACGGTTCCTTCGCTGCATATTTATCAGACAATATGCCTTTCCTATGCCTGAGGAAGGGGGTGGATGCCTGTGAACAAAATCTGGATCTCAGCTCATTCGGATCTGCCGGCCGGGGTGACCACCGTGCAGGAGATCTGCGCCTTCTGGAAGCGGATCCTTGATGAGCGCGAGTACCAGCCCGTCGATCTGATTCTGTTCCCGGAATGCTGCAGCCGGCCCCGGGGGCTGCCGAAGGAGCTAACCTATCAGCTTTCCGATGAATCCTACCTGCCCCTGCTGGAAATGCTGAGCGTCGAAGCCAGGAAAAGGCGCTGCTATATCGCCTTTTCGGCCCATGTCCCGCCTGCTGTGGCCGGGGATCGCCGGAATGCCGTCACCCTGATCGACCGCAGCGGGCAGATCTGTGCACAGTATTTTAAAGTCGCGCCGACAAGAGATGAAATCAGTCTCCGGCAGATCAAGCCGGGCGATGGACCCGTCATCGCGGAGTGCGACTTCGGCCGGGTGGGCATGTTCCTTTGTTTTGACATCAATTTCCCGGAACTGATGCTGGCCTACCGCAGCCTGCATCCCGTTCTGATGCTCTTCGCTTCCGCCTGTGACGGAACCATCATGAGATCCCACTGGGCCTATATGTGCAGATGTCATCTGCTCAGCGCGATCGGGCTTGGCGTATGCACCGTGCTGGATCCCGCCGGCTCCGTCCTGGCGCAGTCCACCAACTACCGCAGCTATGTCCGGGCTCAGATCAATCTTGATTGCTGCAATGTTCCCCTGGGTTATCCCTGGAAGGATATTCATGATCTCCAGCGGAAATATCCCGACCGCTTTGTGGTGGATGTGCCGGCCGGGCTTTCCACAGGCGTGGCCTACAGCTATGATCCCGACCGTTCCGTATCGTCCTTTCTGGAGGAAGCGGGGATCCCCGTTCTCGATGATTATTACAATGAGATGCGGAAAACCTATCATGACCTCGGCGTTCCGTTGTTTTGAGGGCTCGGCTTCATTCTTCCCTGCAGGCTGTCTTCCGGCCCTCCGCGGCTCCGCCTCTGCCGCGGAGGAGCCTTCGGTTCGTCGTCCCCGGCTTCCGGGATGAAGGCCGTCAAAAAAGCGGTACCTTTTTGGTACCGCTTGGTCGGGTCATTTCTGTTTTGTTCGTCTGCATGCGTGGTCTGCTCCAGACCCGGAGCTACCGCTTTCCCCAGCTGAAACGGATCTCGTTCTCTTCGATAAATTTGTCAAAGTGGATGTGCAGCAGGGTTGTTACCGCGTGCGCGCCATAGGTCGGCGCATAAAATCCCTTTTCCACGCTCCATGTGCCATGTTGGGTCTTCAGGCATACTTCAACCGGCCCGGACCGGATACTCAGATGCTCCGGATGGGATTCCACCCCGCAGGAAGGGCCCAGCATGAAATAGTAATCAACCGGCATTTCATTTCCGAAGCGCTCATCCTTCAGGAAACGGTCTTGAATCACCAGCTCCGTCGGCTTCAGCTCCACGCTGCGTGAATGCGTCACAGGAATATCCATCCGCTCATAGGCATGATGCCGGCCCTGGAAATAAGTGGTCTCTCCATCATCCCGGAAGTCCGTGCATTCGCACCGGGTATCATCCCGGTATCCCCACCAGCAGTCCTCCGGATTCAGGCGGTTCGGCTGCAGGCCGTTGATCCGGACCGTTGCGTGCGCTTCCACATCGCGATACATGTTGCGGTATTTCTTGCTCGCGGTATAGGCGTATACGCCGGGATCGATCACGATATCCTCCCCGCGAAGAGAGAGCAGCACCTCCAGCCGGTCATTATGGGAATGGGCTCCTTTGCCTGCCGTGCCGATGGGCGCGCAGCAGACAAAGGCATATGCCTCCGGATTCCGCAGAACATAGAATCCGCTGTCAGGAAAAGCGACGCTCTTCGCGGGTTTGGGCTTTTCCGGCATCCGGCAGGGAAGGCCGTTCATGAAGGCCGCGGCATAAACCCAGTCCTCCTTCGTGAACATGGGCGGCAGCAGATCCAGGTCGTCAAACAGCGCTGCGCCGATGCCGCAGAAGAACACCCGGTCCGTGTCATGTCCTCCCGGGTTTTCCAGGCACAGGAACCGGCCGGAATCATTGTCTCCCACCACCGGCATATGCCGGTTCGGCTGAATCAGATCCCGCAGGGCGGCAAACATTTTGTACAGCAGCTTGAAGAAATCCTGACCGTAGACTACGTTGATCCATGCCCACTGTTTTCCCGCCGTGTTTGCGTCATGCAGTCTGGCGCTCAGAATCAGCGCGTCCGTCAGCATCTCCAGCGCAAAGGCATGATACATCGTGGTGGATTCGAAATCGATGCCGTCCGGATTGACCTGCCAGCGCATCGTCTGATTGAATTCCCGCTGGGCAAGGTTTTCCCACGCCCCCGCCTCCGGATCGCAGTCCAGCAGGAAGGAGCTGACCACCAGCAATCCCGCCAGGTCCGCGATGTAATGATTCGGATGCAGGCAGGAAGGCTTCTCCGTGAACTCCAGATTCCCGGCGATAAACCTCCGGTGGTCCTTCAGGGTTTCAAATACAAAATCCAGGAATTGCGCGTCGTGTTCTTCGCAGGGATCCAGCGTCGGGGAGATCAGCGCGATGGCCGTCAGCATGTTGACAGCACGGATCGCAGCGTTCATCGGAGCCCGCCATCCCGCGCCGAATTCTGCCGGGTGCACCGAGAGCCAGTCCAGAATCTGGGCAGGGATCTCCCGGCGGTATTCATCCTTCCCGGTGGCGCGCCACGCCCGTCCCAACACCACCAGATGGTACATCCGCGACAGCTCGCTGGGCATTTTCGCGTCCATGCCCTCGATTTTTCCAAAGCCGATCCGGCTGATGTGGTCGATCTGATAGCGGGCTCCGGATTTGATGTCAATCTGCCAGTCGATCGGTTCATATTCCGGATGGTAATGAGCAATCAGCTCCACAAGCCTGGATTGCGTGGGCAGATACCATTCCGGAACCGTGGCCCGTATTTTCTCGGGGGTCAGCGTAGGATCGGAATAGTTCAGCCCCTGAAACCCGGGCGCCTGCATGCCGTACCGGTTGTGAATCCAGCCGCTTCCCAGTGCGTTGAAATAATGGCGTTTCAGCAGATCCGCCTGCGCCAGCAGCTCATTGTTCACGCTGACCGCCTCCGGATTAATCAGCTTCCGGAACCGGTTCAGCATTTCCTCACGAATATTCATGGCAAACGTTTCTCCTTGATTGGATTAGAGGAAGCGGATCCGGGGCCGGTACTTCGCGTACAGCTTCTGGTTCCGCTGCAGTCCGTCCAGAACGTTGATGCTGTTGATGATCGGCGGCTCGATGCCCCGTTCAACCAGAATCCGACTGGTTTCCAGCACAAGGCTGTTGCACACGAACGCATTGCAATAGGTGGAATATGCGCCGACCACGCTGTCCACCCCGTCCATTTTGATGATGCCGTCCCCGTAGGGTACATTTGTAAGCACCAGGTTCCCCGCGATCTCATGCAGATTCAGTCCGGAGGGGTGGCGTCCCTTGAAATCCCGCGGGAGCCGGTTCGCGTAATCGCATGAGGTCACCGCAATCACGGTAATTCCCCGGCGTTCCGCCTCCAGGAAGGATTCAATGGTGACGGGATTGATCCCATAGCCGTTGACCAGCAGCAGCACGTCCCCTTTCTGCAGCTGATAGAAGTCGAAAATGTAGGAAACCAGATCGGGACAGCGCTCTCCCATGGGGATATGCGGCATGCGGATGCTGTCCACAAAAAGAGGGCTGACGCATGCAAGGCCGCCGGCGCGGTGGAACATTTCCTCGCACATCATGCTGGAGTGTCCGCCGCTGCCGAACACATAGAGCAAACCGTCTTCCGCGATCCTGTCCGCAATGATCTTGGCGCATTTCACAATAGCTTCCCGCTGCGTGTCATAGATTTCCCGAAGGCGCTTCGTGATTTCATCCAGATACTCCAATGTGTAATCGCGTTCCATGCTGATTCTCCTTTTCAGTTTTTTGTCCGGTAGACCGGTTATTCTGGCTGATTCCAGTTAACACTTTCCGGCGGAGAAAAACAATCCATGAAACGCCGGGTTTATTGCACAAATCGCCTGTTTCTGAAAAGGAAGGTGAAGAGGATGTCCTACGGGGAACTCAGTGATCTTGATATTTCCATCGATAAAATCAAAGCGGTGATCAAGCGCACCTATCAGCCCGGATGGAATCTGAGAATGCCCAGCAGGCCGAATCCGGGATTGTATTTCACGCTTTCCGGCTTGTTTAACATCATCATAAATAACAGGGAATACGAAGTACCCCCGGGGCATATTATTGTGCTGAGCGATGCGGATGAAGTGCTGATGTCCAATTGCACGCAGGAAGTCGTATCCATGGTTCAGTTCACCTTTTATGCCCATGAGCCGCTTCATTTTTCCGATTTGCACATTTCGTCTGTCATGAAGGACAGCGCGGAAGGAAAATATCTGGCGCTCTTCGAAAAGGCGGATGATTTGTTCACCCGGCAGCCCGCCGCCTACCGGATCGGTCTGCGCAGCATTCTGGAAGAGATCATCAGAAATCTGGTGCTTGATGGAAATGAGCCGCTTTCACAAAGCAAGATAAGAAAAAAGCTGTGGAAGGCAACCAGCTACATTTCAGAAAACTATATGAAGCCGATCTGCCTGGATGATCTCTGCAGCATCACCCATTACAGCCCTTCCCAGCTGAGAAATATATTTTACAGAGAGATTGGCGTGTCTCCGATCCGCTATCTGCATCGTGTCCGCCTGGATCATGCATGTACCTTGCTGCGGGAAACTGATTTAACGGTCCAGTGCATCGCCGAAAGAACCGGCTTCGAGTCCTCTCCTTACTTCTGCCGGATCTTCATCAAGCATATGGGCTGCACCCCAACGGAATACCGGTCTTCTACCCTCACACCACTTTCCCGGGATTCAGGATATCCTCCGGGTCAAAGGCCTGCTTGATGCCCCGCATCAGCTGCATCTGCCGCGCTCC
>CAZMFY010000035.1:0-15684 GCA_964565635.1 uncultured Oscillospiraceae bacterium | reverse complement strand
CCACGCAGTCCTGGATGGTTTCCACCGCGATCTTCTCATCCCGGATCATGGGCTCGTATTCCGCCGTCACCCGCAGGGCCAGCATGTCGATCACGCTGGGATGATACTGCTTGCCCAGCGCGTCAAAGGCCTTGGTAATGGCATCCGATATTTTGCCGATCTGGAATTCGGTGATCTTTCCGTCCCGCTTTACAACCTGATACATGCTTCCTCCTCTTTCGCGGATAAGGCCGCGTCCCTGTAATCAATATTTCAGCGCAAAAAGAAAAACCTCCCCTTTGCGTGCCGGAACAATATAGCACCAAAGAGCAGGTTCTGTCAATATATAGATTGAAAAAATGTCCTGTATATACTATATCTTGTGTTTATGTCCGATTCGGGCGGTTTCACCCCCGGAAAATCAGTTCCTCCACGTGAGGCTTCATGATTTCTCCCCAGGCCTGCAGCTCCGCCTCCTCCGGGGCATGGAACCCTTCGAAGGGCACCGTGTCCCGATCGGTAAACTTCTGCAGCGCATACCGCTTCGCCCCGTGAATCCATGCGCCGATCGCCCGAAAGCTGTCCGCGTCGTGGAGCTCCTTCACCACGGTGGTCCGGAATTCATAATCCGTCCTTCCCTGCAGCAAAAAGGCCGCGCTCTCCCGAACCGGGGAAAGATCCATCACCCGCAGCCCCGCGGTTTCCGCGTACCGTTCCGGGCTGTTCTTGATATCCATGGCCACATACTGGGCCAGATCCTCCTCCACCGCCCTCCGCAGGCGGTCGGGATGCGTTCCGTTTGTATCCAGCTTCACCGGATATCCCAGACCCCGAATCTCCCGCAGCAAATCCAGCGTTTCCTCCCGCAGCAGCGGCTCGCCCCCGGTGACGGCTACCCCGTCGAGCATTCCCTTCCGCTTCGCCAGAAAAGTCATCAGCTCCCCGGAGGTCATCACCGGCGGCGCCTTTCCCGCCGCCAGCTCGCTGTTATGACAAAAGGGACAGCGCATGTCGCAGCCGCTGAGAAAGACCGTGCAGGCAATCCGACCCGGAAAATCCAGCAGCGTCATTTTCTGCAGCCCGTAAATCTCCATCTTACAGCATCCTTTTTCTCAGTTCTTCCGGGCTCACGGCGCTCAGGTCGGCCGGCGCCACGTCAAAGAGCGTATGGCATCCGAATATCTCTCTTCCGTGCATTCTGCCCACGGCCCTGGCGCAGCTGACCAGCACGGATCCGGTAAATTCAGGATTGGAATCCAGATGCAGGGAAAAAGACATCACATGTTTCGTTCCGTCGCTGCTCTCCCCGTTGCGGATCACCTCGCCTCCATGGGGCAGCGCGCTGTGGTCCCGCTTCAGCTCCTCCATGGTAATAAAGTGCACCGTCGTATCGTAATCAGCAAAATAATTCGGCATTTCCCGGATGGTCTTCTCGATTTTCATCCGGTCCGCCCCGTCTTCCGCCACCACATAGCATTCCCGCAGATGCTTCTCCCGGGCCGTCAGCTCCGGCTGCTCCCCGGCCCTGACCCGCCGCAGCGCGTCCTCCACGGGAACAGTATACTGCCTCGCGTCCCTGACGCCGGGGATCCGGCGGATGGCATCGCTGTGGCCCTGGCTGACGCCCCGGCCCCAGAAGGTATAGTCCCGTCCGTCCGGCAGCACCGCGTTCATATACAGCCGGGCCAGGGAAAACAGCCCGGGATCCCATCCGCCGCTGATCAGTGCCGTATGTCCGGTCTGAAACGCCGCCTGATCCACCCTGTCGAAATGCTCCGGAATCCGGGCATGGGTGTCATAGGAATCCACCACATTGAACTGTCTGGCCATCGCCGGCGTCATCTCCGGCAGGTCTGTGGCGCTTCCGCCGCAGAGGATCATGACATCGATCTCTCCCTCGAATTCACCCGCTTTTTCAGCTGCGAACACGGGGATCCCCGTAACCGTTTTCACGGTTTCCGGCGGCCGCCGGGTAAACACGCCTACCGCTTCCATGTCCGGATTCTTCTTCAGGGCCGCTTCCACACCCCGCCCCAGGTTGCCGTATCCATAGATTCCGATCTTCATCTTTTTCATGCTCCTTCTGCTTTCCGCGAACGCTTCATGCTCTCCGGCCTTATTCACCCGGCGGAACCTTTGGCTCCCGGCAGCCTTACTCCTTCAGCAAATCCTTCATATCGTACAGCCCCGGCGCCTTTCCCGCCAGAAAGCGCGCCGCCTTCAGGCTCCCGTCCGCGAACACGCCCCGGCTCCAGGCCTGATGGCGCAGCGTCAGGCTCTCCGTCTGCGTTCCGATGATCACCTCATGCATGCCGACCGTATTTCCCATCCGGATGGCGTGAATTCCCACGTCCTCCCTGGCCCGGCGGCCCATGCCGCTGCGGCCGGCCACCATCCGGGCCTCCGGGCGGACATCCTTCACCGTGTCAAACAGGGCCAGCGCGGTTCCGCTGGGCGCGTCCACCTTCCGGTCATGGTGTTCCTCGACAATCTCTACCTCCGCGTCCGGATAGAGCGCCAGCGCCCGCCTGACCAGGTCCCGCAGCACGGCGATACCCAGGCTGTAATTGGCGGCCAGAAACAGGGGGATCTCCTTCCCCGCTTCCCGAATCAGGGCTTTCTCCTCTTCCGTGTGTCCGGTAGTGGCCAGCACCAGGGGAAGCCTTCTTTCCCGGGCAAAAGCCAGGAGGGCGGCCGTCAGGCTGTGGTGGCTGAAGTCAACAATCACATCCGCCGCCGCCCCGCAGTCCGCGAAATCCCGGACGCACTCCGCCGTATTCTCCGAAGCCATGGGATCAACGCCCTGGACGATGACCATATCTTCCGACCGGGCCGCCGCTTCCCGCACCTCCCGGCCCATGTGGCCTTCATATCCAACCAGAATCAGTTTCACAGCGTCCTTGCCTCCTCCAGCAGCTTCAGCAGTTTCCCCTCATTCTCCGCACTCATGGGGACCAGGGGCAGACGCACCCGGTTCTCGCACAGGCCCAGCGCAGCGCCGGCAGCCTTGACCGGGATGGGATTCGTTTCAATCATCAGCTGATCCAGAAGCCCCTGCAGCCTGACCTGCAGCGCCCCTGCCTCCGTAACTTTTCCCGCCTGGAAAAGGCGGCAAAGGTTCTTCATCTGGCCGGGCACGACATTGCTGGCCACGGAAATGATCCCCGCGCCGCCCAGGCTCATGATCGGAACCGTCTGATCGTCGCAGCCGGAATAAACCGGCATATCGTCCCCGCACAGGTACCGGATGCGGGCCACCTGGCTCAGATTGCCGCAGGCTTCCTTCACGCCGGCAATCCGGGGATGATCGCAAAGCTGCTCCAGCGTCTCCGGAAGCATGTTCAGCCCCGTCCGGGGCGGAACGTTATACAGAATGCAGGGTTTCTCGCTGGCATCGGCAATCGCCCGGAAATGGGCCACCAGGCCCCGCTGGGTGGTTTTGTTGTAATAGGGCGTCACCAGCAGCACCGCGTCCGCCCCCAGGGCACAGGCCCGTTTCGTCTTTTCGATGGCGCGGGCCGTATCGTTGGAGCCGGTCCCGGCGATCACAGGCGCCTTCCCCCGCGCTTCCTCCAGGGCACAGGAAAGAAGCGCATCGAACTCCTTCTCCGTCAGCACCGCGCCTTCGCCGGTCGTGCCGGCCACGATCAGCGCATCCACCCCGTTGTCCATCTGAAAGCGAATCAGCTTCCGGAAGGCATCCAGATCCAGGCCCTCCGCCTGAAAAGGCGTCATCAGGGCCGTCCCGACTCCCTGGAAAACCAGCTGCTTCATGGTTCTTTTCGCTCCTTCCTCCGCACGCACAGCAACGATGGCTGTAAAAAGCCCCTGCTGTCGGCATCTTACCGCAAGGCCCCGTCTTCCGTCAAGAAAAATGCACACCCGATACAAAGAAAAATACGCTCCCGCGGAAGGAGCGTAAAGTCTCAGGCTGTTTTTTCCCGGTCCCGGAGCTTCCCCCAGGCCTGGAAGATATAGACCCCCATGGCCAGCAGCGTCAGCCCTACGCTGATCCACAGCAGAATCAGATCCACCCGGTACCCCCAGGCGGCCAGCTCCTCGTGGAAGAAGCTGAGGATCAGGCTCAGGATAAAGCAGACCGTAGCCGTTTTTCCGAAATAATTGGCGGAAACCACCACGCCTTTTCCCAGCATAAACATGGATCCCACCACCATAAACAGTTCTTTTCCCAGCACGATGAAGATCGCTGGCCAGGGCAGCACGCCCGCCACCCCCTGGCAGAACAGCGCCGTCAGCACCATCAGCTTATCCGCCAGCGGATCAAAGAGCTTTCCGAAATCCGTAATCTGGTTCAGCTTTCTGGCCAGAATCCCGTCCAGGGCATCCGTTACGCTGGCCGCGCAGAAGATGATCAGCGCCTGCTTCGGGTAGCCCGCCCGATGAACAGCCGCAAACACAGGGACCAGCACCAGGCGGATCATCGTAAGCACGTTGGGAATATTCCAGACATCGGTAAAGAGCTTTTTCAGTCTTTGTTTCAAAATGTTACCCACCTCTCCGGAGGCGGAACCGATTCTGTGATCCCGGCCGCACATCCCCCGGTCTTATATATTCTCTGCGGGAATACTTTTTCCTGCTTCCGTCCAGCGAAGATCCCGCTCCCGCAGCCGGAACTGCCCCGGGGTAATATTCATGACCCGCTTAAAGTTCTTGATCATGTGGCTGCAATCGGAATATCCGGTTTTTTCGCTGATGGCAGCCAGGTCCAGGTCCGTAAACAGCAGATATTTCTCCACCGTCGCGGTCCGAACCTGCTCAATGTATTCCTTACAGGAAATCCCGTAGGTCTCCCGGAATTTCCGCGCAAACCAGGGATAGCTGAGCCCGCATCGGGCCGCGAGGCTCTCCACCCGCAGGCTTTCGCAAAGATGCTCCTGAATATATCCGGACAGGGAATAAATGGGATCCACCTGAGCCAGCCGTTCCCCCGTCAGGGTCAGCCCCTGGGAGATCCAGTACCGCAGCAGCACCACGTTGATCAGACTCATCAGGGCCGGCACCGCCAGATCATATCCATATCGGCGGGATCGGCTCTCCCGGATGCAGTCCGCGCTGAGCTGAGGCAGGAGCAGCCGCTCCGTCTCCGAAGCCTGGAAATGCATGGGCAGTCTTTCCCGAAGCGCCTCCGCCAGGACGATTTTCAGATCCGGCACATATTCCGGCAGCTCCGGCATCCGGTCCGGATCCATACGGATCACATCCATCCGAACCGGCTTTCCTCCCTCCGGAACGGCCAGGTGCCGAACTCCCGGGCAGATGATCAGGGCTTCTCCGGGGGACAGAATATATTCCTCCTCCCCCATAAACACGCGAAGCGACCCCTCCCGAAGGAGAAGCAGCTCCGCGAAATAATGAAAATGCACTTTGTTTCCAAGATTGGTTCGGTCTGAATCGATATCGTAGCACGCAAAAGGGGAGCACAAAGGAAGAAACAGTTCATTGGAGTTTTTCATGGACGCCTCCAGTCACTGCCAGCAAATGCCAGGGAATATGTAAGAACAGGGAAGATTATATCCCCAAATCAGGGAAATATCAACAATATTTTTTCACAATCCGGCGCTTCTCTCATTCAATGAACATGGCGTCCCCAAAGGAAAAGAATCTATATTTTTCTGCTACAGCCTCCCGGTAGATCCGCAGGGCCTCCTCCCGGCCAAGGAACGCGCTGACCAGCATCAGCAGGGTGCTCTGGGGCAGGTGGAAGTTGGTAATCAGGGCATCCGTGGCCTTAATTCTGACCCCCGGATAGATAAAAATCTTCGTTTCTCCCGCGCCGGGATGAATCACCCCGTCCTCCGTCGTCATGGTTTCCAGCGTGCGGACGGAGGTGGTACCCACGCAGACGATCCGTCCGCCGTTTCTCCGGGTTTCGTTCAGCGCCGCCGCCGCTTCCTCCGTCACCTGACAGAATTCGCTGTGCATTTCATGGGTCTCCACGTTCTCCACCTTCACCGGCCGGAAGGTGCCAAGCCCCACATGCAGCAGCACCGGCACCACCCGGATGCCCTTCTCCCGGATCCGATCCAGAAGCTCCGGCGTAAAATGCAGGCCGGCGGTAGGCGCCGCAGCAGAGCCTTCCTGCCTGGCGTATACCGTCTGATACCGCTCCGGGTTCTCCAGCTTTTCATGGATATACGGCGGGAGGGGCATTTCCCCCAGCCGGTCCAGCAGTTCCTCAAAGACGCCCTCGTAGAAGAACCGGATCTTCCGGCCTCCGGTTTCGCTGACGTTCTCCAGGATCTCGCATTTCAGCAGCCCCTCGCCGAAAACGCAGCATGTGCCGGGCTTCAGCCGCCGTCCGGGCCGGACGAGCGCTTCCCAGTCCGTGGTATTTTCTCTTCGCAGCAGCAGCACTTCCACCGGCACCCCGGTTTCTTCCTTTACGCCCAGCAGCCGGGCCGGAATTACCCGGGTTTCATTGATCGCCAGGGCATCCCCGGGCCGGAGGTAATCGATAATATCATAGAAGTGCCTGTGCTCCAGGGTATGGTCTCGCCTGTGTACCACCAGCAGCCGGGAATGATCCCGGGGTTCCGCCGGCGTCTGCGCGATCAGCTCCTCCGGCAGGTCATAATCAAAATCAGCGGTTTTCATCTTTACGTTATATCTCCATCCGGATCTGCTGATCCCCGTCTTCCGAAGCGGGCATCTTCCTGTTCATATGATTCCAGGCCAGCGGCGTGCACACCCTGCCTCGGGGCGTCCGTTGAATAAAGCCCAGCTGCATCAAATAGGGTTCATACACGTCCTCGATCGTCACCGCGTCCTCCCCGGTGGTGGCCGCCAGCGTATCCAGCCCCACCGGTCCGCCGGCGAACTTGTCCATCATGCAGGAAAGCATGTTCCGGTCTACCTTGTCCAGTCCCAGCTCGTCCACCTCCAGCAGCGTCAGCGCCTCCCGGGCCACTTCCCGGGTAATCCGCCCGCCGGCCTTCACCTGGGCATAATCCCGGACCCGCTTCAGCATCCGGTTCGCGATGCGGGGCGTTCCCCGGCTCCGCCGGGCAATCTCCAGCAGGCCTTCCGCATCCGCCTGTACGCCCAGAATGCCGGCGCTGCGCTGAACGATGCCGCTCAGTTCCTCCGGGGTATACATCTCCAGCCGAAACAGCATGCCGAACCGGTCCCGCAGCGGCGCGCTCAGCTGCCCGGCCCGGGTGGTGGCTCCCACCAGGGTAAACCGGGGCAGGTCCACCCGGATGCTCCGGGCGGTGGGCCCTTTGCCGATCATAATATCGATGGCGTAGTCCTCCATGGCGGGATAGAGCACTTCCTCCACCTGCCTGGAAAGCCGATGAATCTCGTCGATAAACAGCACGTCCCCCTGATTCAGGTTGCTGAGAATCGAGGCCAGGTCTCCCGGCCGCTCGATGGCCGGTCCGCTGGTGATTCGGATGCTCTGTCCCATCTCCGCGGCCACAATGCAGGCGAGGGTCGTCTTTCCCAGGCCGGGGGGGCCGTACAGCAGCATATGGTCCAGGGCGTCATGCCGCCTCAGTGCCGCCTGGATGTAGATGTTCAGGCTGTCCTTTACGGACTGCTGCCCCACGTATTCCCGCAGGGTATGGGGCCGCAGCGACTGCTCCATGGCGCTGTCCTCCGGCTGCATGCCGGATGCTACAAATCTTTCATCTTCCATATCTTATTATACTCCCAACGCCATGCTGCGCAGGGCCAGTCGGATCAGTTCCTCCGCCCTGTCGCTCTGGTCCTTGACCGCCGAAACCGCATTCCGGGCTTCCATGGCGGAATAGCCCAGCGCCGTCAGCGCCTCGATCGCTTCCAGAACATGATCTCCCTGTCCCGGCGCCGGCGCTGGAACGCCGGCATCCGCCTGGGTGCTCACATCCGCCTGGGTCACCTTTTCCTTCAGCTCCAGCGCGATCCGCTGGGCCGTTTTCTTGCCGATTCCCGGCGCCCGGGAGAGGGTCGTCACGTCTCCCAGCAGAATGGCCAGGCTCAGATCCCGCAGCGGCATGGCCCCCAGCAGCCCCAGCGCCGTTTTTGCGCCTACCCCGGAGATGGAGGTCAGCTGCAGGAACATCTGCTTCTCCTCCTTCGTGGCGAAGCCATAAAGCTCCATGGCGTCCTCCCGCACGCTGAGCACCGTGTAGCACCGCATGGTCTCCCCCTGGGGCGGCGCCGCCTGCAGGGTATTATTGGATACATTCAGCTGCCAGCCCACGCCCGCCGCCAGCAGCACCAGGCTGCCGCTCTGCTTCTCGCAGACCTGGCCTTCAATAAACGCGTACATTCGTTTTCCTTCTCCGTCCGGTCTCCCGCTTTTACAGTTCCGCCAGCTTTTCCTTCATCAGGGCGCAGGCTCTGGCCCGATGGCTTACGGCGTTCTTTTCCTCTTCATTCACCTGGGCAAAGGTCTTGCCCAGGGGCTCATACAGGAACAGGGGATCATATCCGAAGCCGCCGGTTCCCCGCCTCTCCCGCAGGATCACCCCGGGGCATTTCCCTTCCGCGATCACCGGATCCTTTCCCGGCAGCTTCAGGGCCAGCGCGCAGCAGAAGAAGGCTTCCCGATTCGTGATATGCTCCATTTTTTCCAGCAGCAGATCGTTGTTCGCTTCATCGTTGCCGTGTTTCCCGGCGTACCTGGCGGAATAAACCCCCGGTTCTCCGTCCAGCGCCGTAACCATCAGGCCGCTGTCATCCGCGATGGCCGGATATCCGGTGGCATTGCAGACGGCTTCCGCCTTGATCACCGCGTTTTCCGCGAAGGTTTCTCCGTCCTCGATAATATCCGCCGTGAATCCCGCGGCCCCCATGGGCAGGATCGTATAGTAATCGGCAAAAATATCCTGCAGTTCCTTCAGCTTGTGGGCGTTGCCGGTGGCCGCCAGCAGCACCGGTCTGGCGCCAATCTGCCGGGCCCGTTCTCCCAGCGCTTCCTTCTGGGTCTCCATCAGCTCCCGGATTCCCTTCTCGCCGTAGGCCAGCAGCTGTTCCATTTCCGCCCGGCTGAAGGCCCTGCCCTCTCCGGTGCCCTGCACCTCGATCATGTCACCCTTTTCATTCATGACGAAGTTCATGTCCACCTGGGCCTGACTGTCCTCCTGATAGCACAGATCCAGGCAGGGCGTATCCCCCACGATGCCCGCGGAAATGGCCGCAATCTGATGCCGGATGGGAGAGCCCAGCAGCTTTCCTTCCTTCACCAGCCTGTCCACCGCGCAGGTCAGCGCCACCATGGCGCCCGTAATAGAGGCGGTTCGGGTACCCCCATCCGCCTCCAGCACATCGCAGTCCAGGGTAATGGTTCTCTCTCCCAGGGCCTTCAGATCCACCGCCTGGCGCAGCGCCCGGCCGATCAGCCGCTGAATCTCCACGCCTCTTCCGTCCTTCTTGATGCCGTCCCGCTTTTTCCGGGTCCCCGTGGACGCGGGCAGCATGGCATATTCCGCCGTCACCCAGCCCTGCCCCTTCCCCTTCAGGAAGGGAGGCACCGTCTCTTCCACGCTGGCCGTGCAGATCACCCGGGTATTTCCGGTTGCAATCAGGCAGCTGCCCGCCGCGGTTCTTACAAAATCTACCTGGATGGAAACCGGCCGTTTATCCGCCGGCATTCTGCCGTCTGCCCGCATATTTCTGCCCTGCTTTCTCTTTCTTGTTGCGGATCATTCCCTCCGGAATGCCGAACCCATCATACCATATTTCCCGGAGGATGTCATGGTCTTTTATTTCGGTCTCCGGAAGACCTTTCCCTTGATATCCGGAAGCATCCCCTTCCCGGCTTCCGGGAATTCCCTTCCTGTCCGTCCGGGCCCTGATGTTTCCGGCTTTTTCGCCGCTGCAAAAGGCGGGAGCCTGTCAGCTCCCGCCCGGGGTATGCATGGTCTTTTTCGATCGCCCGATCACCGGAACTTACTTGCCTTCCAGTGTTCTGCATTTGACCAGCAGATCAATAATCGGCAGATGCTGCGGGCAGGCGCTTTCGCACTGACCGCAGGCGATGCAGTCGCTGGGCTTTCCCTTGCCCGTGGTCACAATCGCGTATTCCCTCAGGGTGCGGAATTCCGGCTGTCCCTTCCGCCGGTTGATCACGTTGAAGAGCTCCGGAATCGGAATCTGCATGGGGCATCCATCCGTACAGTAGTGGCATTTGGTGCAGAGGATGGACTGATCCCGGTTCAGGGCTTCCTGGGCCTGCCGGATATATTCCCTTTCCTCCGGCTTCAGCGGCAGATCCCGCACGGAGCGGAGGTTGTCCTCCATCTGGCTCACGTCGCTCATGCCGCTGAGCACCGCCATCAGCCCTTCCAGGCTGGCAGCGTACCGGAAGGCCCAGCTGGCATAGCTGCGTCCGCTGCCTTCCGCGTCGAAAACCGCTTTCACTTCCGGAATCGGATCCGCCAGGGCGCCGCCCTTCACCGGTTCCATAATCACCACCGGCTTCCCGTGCGCCCGGCAGATCTCATAGTTTTTCCGGGAAGCCACTCCCGGATTCTCCCAGTCGGCATAGTTGATCTGCAGCTGGACGAATTCCGCCTCCGGATGCTTTTCCAGCAGCTCCTCCAGCAGCTCCGGGTCCGCGTGGAAGGAAAAGCCCCAGTGCTTCACAAGGCCCTTCGCCTTCAGCTCCTTCATATAGTCCCAAAGGCCGTATCCATCGTACTTCCCGATGTTGGACCGCTGAATGGCATGCAGCAGATAGTAGTCGATATATCCGGCGCCGGTGCGCTTCAGGCTGGTATGAATCTCCTGCTTCGCCGTCTCCTCGCTGACGGAATCGCTGGCCATCAGCTTGGTGGCGATGGTGTACGCCTCCCGGGGATACCGCCGCACAACAGCCTCCCGGAAGGCTTCCTCGCTCCTGCCCCCGTCATAGACATAAGCCGTATCGAAATACGTGCCGCCGGCGGCGATAAACTGATCTGCCATCACACAGACCTGGGGGATATCGATGCTGCCGTCCTGCAGCTTCGGGAGCCGCATCAGCCCGAAGCCAAGCTTAAAGTCGTTCCTGATCAGATCGCTCACGTCTTCTCCTCCTTCCGTTTTCCCGTCAATCGGTTCCTTCCATTCTTCGCGCCCAGTATATCCTTGATTTCGTCCCTTTTCAAGTCTCCGGCCCGGTGCCGTACAATCATTATACAGAGCATCTGCCCATGATTCACGCTGCCATGAAGGGGCATTGAATCACGGCTGCAGAAAGATGACGGTTATTTGGGCAGATACACCGAGGCGCTGGCCCCCAGCGGCACGCCGGACGCGTTCTCCAGCGCCAGATGCACCTGGAACCAGGCCGCGTTCTGCCGGGTCGTCCCCAAGGCGCTGATTTCCGTAACCCTGCCCTGCAGAACCGTGCTTTCATCCAGATCCAGCAGGATCGGATACGTATCCCCCATCCGGATCTTCTTCAGATCCATTTCATCCACCTCGGCGATGACCTCGATATCATCGGTCCTGTAAATCCGGGCCAGCAGCGCGCCCTTCCAGACCTGCTGTCCCGGCTGAACGCCCACGCTGGCGATCACGCCGCCCCAGGAAGAAAGAATCTCCGCGCCGGCATCCGGATCCGCGTCGGGTGGCAGCAGCTCCAGCAGCGGCGCATCCGCCTCCACCTGGTCCCCCGGCTGAACGAAGACCGATCCTACCCGGCCCGAGCCGGTCACGGTGATCGGGTCCCGCCTCACAACCGTGCCGGTGCCCACCTTCTCCTGCGCGTCATAATTATCGTTCCGATACAGGGAAAGCGTGTTGCGGAGGCCAAAGCTGCCGGACTGAATCTCCACCGTATAGCTGTCTCCGGAAACAGCGGTCACCTGGCCGCTCCCCTCCTCCCGGGATCCGGAGGTGTATTGAAAGTACAGGGTCTCTCCGATATGCAGCTCCTTGTTTTTACTCTTGTTATAGGCGCCGGTGATGGTGGCCTGAATCAGATAGCCGTGTTCCGGTTCGATGGCCGCCAACGCGCCGTACCGGGTCATCGCAGCCGATGCGCTCTGCCCTTTTTCGGCAAAGACCCCGGTGACCGTGCCCGCAATCGGCGACCGGAGGGTCTGGGTCCGCATCCGGAAGAGAACATCTCCTTCCGACACCCGGTCTCCGGGCTGCAGGTCAAAGGAATACAGCGTCCCGGAAAAAGGGGCCAGCACATCCTCGAAGGACGCGGCCGCCACGGTGCCGCTGGCCACGGTATAGGCGCTCCGGTCCAGGGCGGCGGCGGAAGCGCCGCTGACCGCCATGGTCAGGGCCAGAAGGAAGGCAGGAAAAGACTTTCTGTTCATGGGCATTCTCCTTCATACTCGGTCATGGAGAGGGAGGACTTATTCAACGCTCTTCAGGGCTTCCACCATGTTCACCTTCCGTACCTTTACGGTAATCAGCAGCTGAATCAGGCAGGTAAAAGCAAAAGAAGCCAGGCTGCAGAGGGCCACTGTCCGCAGGGAAACATGCGGCACAAAAACCATCTGGTCAAATTCACACATTTTCAGGATGATCCGCACCAGCAGAACCCCGGGAATGATGCCGGCGCCTACGCCCAGCAGCGCCGTCAGATTGTTTTCCCGGAACATGAGCCCGCGGATTTCCCGCTGATGATATCCCAGCACCTTCAGGGTGGCATATTCCCGGAGGCGCTCTGTAAAATTCAGCTGCCCCATGTTATAGCAGATCACGAAGGCCAGCCCCAGCGCAACGCCGCTGAGGATGGAAAAGGCGGAGGTGGCGGATTCCAGCACCCGCATGGTCTGCCGGTACTGATCCGCGGGCATCTTCTGGGATTCCGTTTCGTCCATGTCCTCGAGACGGGCCCGGGTGTTTTCTGTGGGGTTTTTCAGCAGCAGCGCGGTGGGCATAAAATCCCCCTTCCGAAGATGCTCCCAGGCCGTCCGGCTCATATAAGCCCCCTGTCCGACGGTGATGTCCGTCAGACCGGCCACGGTCATCTCCATGGGCTCATCCTCTCCGGTAAGCCATATGGAGATGGATTCTCCGGCGCCGATCGCCAGCTGTTCCGCCAGCTTCTCCGTCAGCACCAATCCCTCCTCCGGCAGAGAGGTGACGGTCCGTCCCGGGCCCACCGCCAGCAGCGTGGTATCCTCCGGCATCACCGTCAGCTGAACCGTCTTCGAACGGGCAGCCGTCCGCAGGCTGGCACTCCGCTCCATGATCCCGTCCACCGTATCCGCTTCCAGGCGTCCCCGATACGATTCCAGCGGCAGCCCCATCCCCGTCTTCAGCTCCACCCGCAGATCGTACCGCAGGCTTTCGGTAAAATACTGCTGCAGAAACAGGGGAATGGATTCCTGCAGTCCGAAGGAGCAGATGATGAGCATGTTGCAGAAAAGCATGCCGATCATGGACATAAAGGTCCGCCCCTTATTGCGGAAAAGATTGCGGATCACCATCTTGGTGTTAAAGGAGAAGCGGTTCCACAGGAAGGGAATCCGCTCCAGCAGGATACGCGCGCCCGCCTTCGGCGGCTTGGGCCGCAAAAGCTCCGCCGCGTTTTCCCTGGCGTTCCGGTTCTCGTGCACCACACAGATGCCCACCGCCAGCGCCACCTCCGCCGCGGCCAGTCCCCAGGAGATGGGAGAGATCGGAGCGTATCGGATCTCCGGCACCCGCACGTTCACCGCCAGCATCTTCCAGAGTACCGAGGGCAGGGTATGCTGGGCCGTCAGCAGTCCCAGACCGGAGCCCAGAACGGAAGGAATCAGGGCATAGAACAGATAATGCCTCCGGATCGGTCCGTTCTGATATCCCAGTGCCTTCAGGGTTCCCATCTGAATCCGCTGGGTATCCATCAGCCGGGAGATGGTTGTGACCACCACCAGGGCCGCCACGAAGTAGGCCAGCACCGGAAAGAGATAGCTCATGTTTCGGAAGAGGGAGATATAGTTCCGCCCCTGCAGCGTACTGCCGTGGTTTTCCTGGGTCAGAATCACCGCCTCCGGCAGAATGGTCCGGAGGGTTCTTTCCATTTCCTGGAGATCGGTTCCCTCGGAAACGGACAGAATCAGCTGATTGTAGGGGACCTCCGGAAAAACCCGGGAGGACATCAGGAGGAAACCATAGGAAGAGGGGTCCGGCGCCGTGTCTTTGGCGGTCACCAGATATTCCGGCGAAAGCACCGTTCCCCGGATGATCAGCGTCCGTTCCAGCCCGGAAACCTGAATTTTCAGCGTGTCCCCCGGAGCGAGTCCCTGGGCCGCGGCAAACTGCTCCTCCACCAGGCATCCCCGGTCGTCCGCCGGGGAGAGCATTTCTCCGGACCGCAGGGTTGGGGTATTGAGAACCATCTCCCCTTCTGTGGCATGCAGCACGGCAGTCACCTTCCCGGGCAGATCCGGACAGTCCGCCGTCAGGGTCACCCGCTCCTGCAGGATCTCCACCCCTTCAAGTGCCCGGACCCGATACAGATCCTGCCGTGAAAAGCCGCTGCCGGTAATCCAGAAATCACAGAGGTTTGCCCTGGCCCACCAGCCTTCGATGGTCTCCGCCTCCTGCCGCCAGTTGGCGTCCAGGCCGGCAAAGACCCAGGTGCCCAGAAAGCAGAGCATCATCATGGCCCCGAACTGCATAAAATTCTGGCGCAGGTCCCGCCTCAGCTTGCGCCCCAGCGCCTTGCGTCTTACCATGCGATATCCTCCACCCGGGCGGGATGTTCATTCAGGCGGATTTCCGCTACCTGTCCGCTGCGCATACGGATCACCTTGTGGGCCAGATCCGCGATGGCTGCGTTATGGGTAATCACCACCACCGTGGTATGATACTCCCGGCTCAGCTTCAGCAGCAGGCCCAGCACCTGGGCGCTGGTCTGGGAATCCAGGGCACCGGTGGGCTCGTCGCACAGCAGCAGTGCCGGATTTTTGCACAGAGCCCGGGCGATGGACACCCGCTGCTGCTCGCCGCCGGAAAGCTGGGCGGGAAAATTGTTCATCCGCTCTCCCAGCCCGACCTGCCGCAGTACTTCCCGGGGATCCAGCGCGTCCCTGCAGACCTGCTGGGCCAGCTCCACATTTTCCAGGGCCGTCAGATTGGGCATCAGATTATAGAATTGAAAGACGAAACCCACGTCCGTCCGCCGGTACTCCGTCAGCTGCCGGCCGGACATGGCGGTAACTTCCTTTCCGTCCACCAGGATGGTGCCGGAGGTGGCCTGATCCATGCCCCCCAGCAGATTCAGCACCGTGGTTTTCCCGGCCCCGCTGGGCCCCAGCACCACGCCGCAGTCACCCCTGTCAACCTCAAAGGAAAGAGGATCCGCCGCGTGCACCACCCTTTCCGCGGCGGGATAGTCCTTGCAGACGGCGTCAAAGGAGATATAAGCGGCCAGAGAAAACACCTCCCTTGCGGAATATGGTCCGTACACAGCGGAAAACAGACAGCTTTTCCACCGGATATAGGCTATTATATGGGCTTTCCCATTTCCAGTCAATTGATCCGCGTAACTTACAAACCGGTGTCCTCCCGCCGCCGGCTGATATCCGAAAGCGCAAGCTCCAGAAAGCGTTTTACGGTCTCTGCGAGCTCCTCCGCCCGGTCCGGCTCCGCCGGGCAGTGAATAAAGTCCACGGGAACCCGGCTGCCGGTTCCCACCAGGTAAAAGGTATCGTTGCAGACGAAGGCGCCAGCGTCCTCAGAAGCCGTGACGTTCAGTCCCTCCGCCCGCATCCGCTTGGCAATCCGGCGGACGGAAACGGAGGTATGGTATTCCGCCGGGCC